>JAEXJU010000217.1 GCA_023448955.1 Bacteroidota bacterium | reverse complement strand
GTGGACGGATATACTAAGATGGACGATGGAATCTTAGTTGAACAAATAAATGCTGCTCAACCTGATTTTCTTTTTGTAGCGTTGGGGTTTCCTCGGCAAGAGAAATGGTTGGCTAAAAATACAAATGCGCTTGAGGCATCAGTTTTTCAAGATGTTGGGGGGAGTTTTGATGTTTTAAGCGGTCACGTAAAAAGAGCTCCTGCTTTTTTTATTAATTGTCATTTAGAATGGTTGTACCGTTCTTTGAGCAATCCAAAGAGGATTGGAAGAATTCTACAGTTGCCAATATTTATGGCGAAAAGTATTTATTGGAAGATGGTGCATAGAAATGATAAAACAAATTATTAGTTTTATTTATCGAACGTTATTCAATATAGTCACAGCAATCTTTCCAGTAAATAAAAAAATAGTTTTATTTGAAAGTTTTAACGGGAATATCCCTTCAGATAATCCTTTAGCGATTTATAATGCTATGGTTCAAGACGAAGAGTTTGCAAACTGGAATCTTTATTGGGGAATAAAAAAAGCAAATCTATTAGAAGCAAAAGCTATGTATCCAGAAATGAATTTTCTTTCTCGCTATTCAATGAAATGGTTATGGGTAGCTTCAAGGGCGGGTTTTTGGATTTTTAATGCACGAATGTCAAACTGGTTTAAAAAAAATAAGCAAACAGTCTATTTTCAAACATGGCATGGGACCCCTTTGAAAAAATTAGGATTAGATATCAAAAATGTTGTCATGCCTGGTACAAATACTAAATCCTATCAAGATAGCTTTATCAAAGAAAGTAAGCGTTGGGATTATTTAGTCGCACCTAATGAATACTCAAAAGAGATATTTAAACATGCATTTGCTTTCGAAAATAATTTTTTAGATATCGGATATCCTAGGAACGATCGTTTAGTACAAGCAAATAATGAGTTTATAGTCAACCAACTGAAAAAAGAGCTCCTAGGAGAAAAACGAGGCAACGTTTTTCTATATGCACCAACTTGGCGAGATGATTATTTTATTTCCAAGGGGAATTACAAGTTTAACATGCCTTTCAAATTAGAAAAAATGATACAACTTCTTGATAAAGAAGATTTGCTAATTATCAGACCGCATTATTTAGTAAAAGATTCAATAGATATAGATGGGTATGAAAATCAAGTTAGGGTCTGTGTTGATGAGGATATAAATGATTTGTTTCTGATTGCTGATTGCTTAATAACAGATTATTCATCAGTTATGTTTGACTTTGCGATATTAAAGAAACCAATGATATTTTATGCTTATGATTTGGTTCATTATGAGAATGAGGTTCGTGGATTTTATTTTGATTATGATAGTTTACCTGGACCAATTTGTAAAGATGAAACAGCATTCTATAATGCGATAAAAAACTTTTATACAGAAACCAGTAAAAAAAATCTCAATGATAAAAAATATCTAGAATTTTATAATAAATTTTGCTCTTGGGAAAATGGAGAAGCTTCTCTAAAAGTGGCAGAATTGATCAAGGCAAGTAATTAAGGGGATACTATATGAGTGCAGTAGGGAATATTAAGTTGCTGATTAACAAAGTATTAAACAGTTTTGTTTCAAAAAATGGTAGTATAGCGTCGTTTTATGCAAAATTAAGTACAATCGATATAAAGAAAAATACGATACTATATGAAGTCAGGGATGGTCAATCAATTGTAGACTCTCCTTTTGCAATTTTTAAGTATTTAGTGAATGATCCCGACTTCGCTCATTATCACCATGTGTGGGTAATCAATGATTTAGATTATCCTACTGTTAATAAAATAAAAGCTTCTTATAAGAATGTTGATTTTGTAGTGAGAAACTCAAAAGAATATTTGAAATGGCTTGCGTCTGCAGAATATTTAGTGAACAATGCTACTTTTCAATCTTTCTTTGTTAAGAAAAAAGAGCAAATTTACATAAATACTTGGCATGGGACACCTTTAAAATATATGGGATTTGATATCCCAGGAAATCCTGCTCATTCGCAAAATGTTGTACGAAATTTTTTAATGGCTGATTATATTCTATCGCCGAATGCTCACACAACTGAAATTTTTTCAAAAAGCTATCGATTAGACGGAATTTTTCCTGGAGTGATTTTAGAAGGAGGCTACCCTCGAATAGATTGCACTAATTCTATTCAACGAGAAGTCATCAAAGAAGAATTAGGTGAGTTAAACCTCGTTTTTGATGATAATTTGCCAACTATTTTATATACGCCAACATGGAAAGGATCATCTATATTAAATCCCTCAAATGATGAAGAACAAATTATAAAAGAAACCTATCTTTTAAAAGACTATTTTAAGGGAAAATATAATGTATTGGTCAAGGTACATCCTTATATTTACAAGACATTAAGCAGAAATGAGCGAATCAAACATATTTTGATTCCAGATAGTTTGGATCCAAATGAGGTATTATCAATTGTTGATTTATTGATCACTGACTACTCTAGCATCTTTTTTGATTTTTTGGTTACAGACAAACCTATTATTTTTTATGTTTGGGACAGAGATTTGTATGAAGCGGATAGAGGAATGTATCTCCCAGAAAGTGTATTACCCGGACCTGTTGCTGAGACAGTCGATGAGCTTATTGACCTGATAGAAAAAAAAGATATTTTTGTGGATCAATATAGACAAAATTATCGTTTAATGAAAGAGAAAATTTGCAATTACCAAGATGGTAATGTAACTAAGCGTTATGTTGAAAGGATTTTCAAAAAAAGGAAATCAGAAAAAATTAAGGAGATACTTCTTAGAAATGATCTGAAAAAACTTATTATTTATCCTGGTGGCATGAAAAATAATGGAATCACAACAAGTTTTATTAATCTAAGTAACAATATAGATTATAGCAAGTATGATATTTCTATTATTCTGAATAAACCTGTTTCCAGTGAAGAAATAAAAAACTTAAATAAGATCAATAAAAATGTTCGAATGCTATTTCGTCCAGGAAATTCACTTTTTACTAGAAATGAATTAATCAGAGATTATTTTATTCAGCTCTTTTCATTGAAGAAAGGGTGGCGCTTCTTGCTACCAGAGAAAGCTTATAAAAGAGAGGCTGCGAGGATTGTAGGAAATATTGCGTTTGATGTTGCAATTGATTTTAGTGGGTATAGCTTTTTCTGGGCAAAATTGATTGCATTCATGAACAGTAATAAGAGAATTATTTTTCAACATAATGATTTATTAAGTGATTCAAAAAAAATCATTAATGGAAAGGCTCCGCATAAAAAAAATCTACCTGCAGTCTTTTCCATTTATTACTTGTTCGATCGTATTCTTAGTGTTTCAAAAGAGACCATGGAAATTAACAGAAAGAATTTAAAAGAATTTATTACGGATGGACAAATTGGTTACACGACAAATACGATTGATATATCTAAGATAATGACAAGTGGATCTGTAGATAGTAGTAATCCAAACGCCAATAATCAAGAAATATCTAATTTTAGATTTACAGGAAACATCATTGCCGCTAAAACCTATCAAGTATATACAAGCCTATCACTGCTGGAAAAAGGAGTATATTTTTCCAAAACAATTACAGAAGATGACGAAATTTATGTACTTGCATCAACTTTTTATAATATGAAAGAGTATGCAAAAATTACAGTTAATGGCATTTATACAGGTTGGATTGAAAAAAGATTTATTCAGGCTTCTAACAAAGGTATCCAAAAGGAAGAAACAATAATAGAAAACCGCTCAATGATTGCTACAATTAACTGCAGCAATGATGAAATGATTTATTATTCAATGAGTGATTTGAATAGTAATCGCTCACCACTTAAATATTTAAATAATACGTATGCTTATATTAGTAAAGAGCAGCAAATTAATGACACCAGCTACTGCTACATTGAAAACAGCAATGGAGAAATCGGCTGGATTAACAAAAATTGTCTTTCAAATTTTCATCAAACGTTTCATCTAAGGGCTTTAATAAATTATTTTTTGAATAAAAATGTCAAAGAAAAAACAATTGTGTTAGATAAGTTTCAGTCTATATTTATTCAAGGTCAATTCAAAAATAAAACAACAATTGGATGGACTGAACCAGAGCCAATTGCTGGAAGCGAACAAGTAGCCATTATGTTTGAAAAAGACGATGTAGCTTTATTTACAAAAAAAGCAACAATTAATCAGAAGGATTACTATTGTACTAATTC
>JAEXJU010000168.1 GCA_023448955.1 Bacteroidota bacterium | reverse complement strand
TTAGACTGTCTTAAACATATAAACTTATTGTTAGCCCATTTTAGACGGGTTTTTTCATCTAAATAGAAATTATTAATTGGTTTTGATGACAATTGAACAATTTTACCATCGGTCCATTTAATATTGGATGTTGAGTCCGTGACTTTTATTATTTCAAATGTGTATTTATCAAAATCTTTTTGCTTACAATTGATTAAAGAAAATAATATTAAGATCAGTATTTTTTTCATCATATCAATTCAAACTCATCTCTCTCCTTCAAAAAAGGAAACTTACTTCTAAACTCCTTCAGCTCATCCAAGTACCATTCTGAAAAGACGATATTATGTTCTCGTTCAGAAATTTCTTTTCCATCCGGAAAATAAACCAATGAGCTTTCTTCATAATTAAGGTTGTAACCATCTGTTCCTGTTCTATTTAACCCAAAAAGAAAAGCCTGATTTTCTATCGATCTTGCTTTCAGAAGTGTTTTCCACGCATCTACTCTGGATTTTGGCCAATTGGCAACATAAAGGATAGCGTCATAATCATCCTGATTTCTGGAAAAAACAGGAAATCGCAAATCAAAACAAACTTGTAAAAGAATCTTAAATCCTTTGTAATCAATGATTTTTCGTTCTTTGCCTGCTGTATAAATTTTGTCTTCACCGGAATATGAAAACAGATGTCTTTTATCGTAATACTCAAATTGACCATCGGGATAAACAAAGTAGAACCGGTTGTAGAATTTTTCATTGTCTATAACAGAAGCACTTCCTGCAACTGCTGAATTTTTATTTTTCGCAAAGGATTTCATCCACTTAAGTGTTTCCTCGTTCCTGTCTGCAACCTCATCGGCTTCCATACAAAATCCAGTGGAAAACATCTCCGGAAGAAGAAATAAATCAGCTTTAGCAGAACTCAATTCCTGCTCAATTAGCTGGAAATTCACCTCTTTATTTTTCCAGACAATATCCAGATTCAATCCTGCAATTCTAAGTGATGACATTCTCAAAAGTTTACTGCAATTTATAACTTTAAAGATTTCGATCATAATATTGTCTTAATAAAAATCGTTCACTTATTATCTTATTGCGTTAAAGTTTACTAAAAAACCGTTAAAAATTTAGTTTGTAACATTCTGATAATGATTTATATATAATTTTGCACCACTAAAACAAAAAATTAATTTTATACTTAATGAAGAAATTCCCATTACTGTTATGCTTGATTTACCTGGTAACAACCTCTTTTTATCCGTCAGGTTCCGAGAACCAAAAATCTCTGCAACCCTTGTCTGTAAAAGAAATTAAGCTGACGCCAAAAAAGAATTTCTCTCCAAAAAGCCCAGCTGAAGAAATCTACAGACAACTCCAGTTTGCGGATGAAACATTGAATTTTGAAGTCTTTGAAAAAGCTTATTTAGGATTTCAAAATTTGAAAAAATCCGGTAAACTGCAGCCAACGGCCAACCTGCTTTCTGTATGTGATTTTAGCTTGTCTTCTAACAAAAAAAGACTTTGGGTCATTAACCTGGACGAGAAAAAAGTGCTTTTTAATTCGCTTGTAGCGCACGGAAAAGGTACAGGAGAAGAGTTTGCAACCCAGTTTTCTAATGTAGAAAACTCGCATCAGTCCAGCCTTGGATTTTACATTACAGAACAGGCTTACATTGGTGATAACGGATATTCTATGAGACTATTCGGGATGGATAAAGGCTATAATGATGCTGCTTTGGAACGCTGCATTGTGATGCACGGCGCCAATTATGTCAGTGAAGATTTTATTAAAGCAGAAAAAAGACTTGGAAGAAGCTGGGGATGTCCTGCTGTCCCAAGAGAGCTGGCTGAGCCGATTATCAACACGATAAAGAACCAGACCTGCCTTTTTATCTATTATCCGGATCAAAACTATCTTGCAGGTTCGCAATGGCTTAAAGGAAGTGAGCAGAAAGATCAAATTCTGGATTCTTTGGAGCAGCAGAAAATGGCTACAAATTGATAATTCATATTTTTACGCATAAAATAAACCCCTTCAGATTTCTATTCTAAAGGGGTTTTTGACTAATAATTATTATGGATTCTTTACCAATAATCTGAAACCTTCGCCGTGAACGTTGATGATTTCCAGACCTTCGTCGTCTTTAAGAAGTTTTCTTAGTTTAGCGATGTAAACATCCATACTTCTGGCTGTGAAATAGTTCTCTTTTTTCCAGATTTTTCTCAATGCCAGATCTCTTGGCATAAAATCATTCCTGTGGATACAAAGCAATTTCAGAAGTTCATTTTCTTTTGGAGATAATTTGTATTCATTATCACCTACTCTCAGCTGTCTTAGCATAGAATCAAAGAAAATATTACTGATCTTAAACTGTTCCTGATCTTCATTTTCCAAAACGGCACTTCTTTGCAGAATTGCTTTGATCTTATACAGAAGTAATTCTGTATCAAAAGGTTTTGTAATATAATCGTCCGCTCCTATCTGGTAGCCTTTCAGGATATCTTCCCGCATATTTCTTGCCGTCAGAAAAATAATAGGAGTATTTTTATCAATTTTTTTAACGTCTTCTGCCAGAGAAAATCCGTCTTTTTTAGGCATCATCACATCGAAAATACAGATATCAAATTCTTTTTCCGTAAATTCTTTTAGACCCATTTCTCCATCGGTTGCTAATGTTACCTCGAAGTTATTTATCGTCAAATAATCTTTAAGAACCGCCCCAAAACTCTGGTCGTCCTCTACTAATAATATTCTGTTACTCATAGCTTTTAAATTAATAATCAAGATTTATAGATTCTTCCTTTTGTTAATATTTTGATTTGTTGTTTATAACTTTACTATTGCTAAATGTTACACCATCGGTAATTTTATAGTGAATGCACTACCTTTTCCTTTATGAGAATCTACGAGGATTTGGCCTTTATGGATTTCCACGATTTTCTTTACATATGACAACCCAAGACCTTGTCCTTTTACATTGTGGATATTTCCCGTTTCCTCGCGGAAGAACTTCTCAAAGATCTTGTTCTTATTCTGCGATTCCATTCCCATTCCTTTGTCCGAAATTTCTATGACGTACCAATTGCCTTCATTTTTTGTGGAAAGCTTTATTTCCGGTGTTTCCGGTGAATATTTATTGGCATTATCCAGCAAGTTGATCAATGCATTAGACAAGTGAAACTCATCAACTCTGAAATTATACTTGGTAGCGTTAAACTCTGTTACAAGACTTCCGTTTCTCTCGTTCACTATTAACCGGAAAGATTCTGCAATGCTTTTGATCAGTTCCCGCACGTTTGTTTCTTTCAGATGAAGCGGCATTTCGTTGCGTTCCAGCTTAGACATATTCAGGACAGTTTCTACCTGTTTTTTCATCCTCAGGTTTTCCTGTTTTATGAGCCCGGAATAATACTTAACCTTATCCGGATCGGTCGCAATCTTATCATTGGCCAGAGAATCCGATGCCACGGAAATTGTTGCCAGTGGCGTTTTGAACTCATGAGACATATTATTGATGAAATCAGTTTTGATCTCGGCAATTTTTTTCTGTCTCATCATATAATTAATCGATATGATGTAAATCCCCAGGATCGTAAGCAGTGAGATAAAAGTTCCCAAAAGCATAGGTAAATTATGCTTTACCAAAGAATAATCTTTCCTTGGAAAAACCAATGCCAGCGTAAACAAAGTCCGGTCTTTACTGTCTGTAAAAAGCGGGTATGTGTAATTGGTTTTATCTTTCTGATCCAGGTAAATATTGTTTGCAATACTAGTTAACTGGTTGGTTTTATTGATAACTCCGAATCCAAATTTTGTGTCAATCCCTTTCAATCTAAGCTCTTTTGTGACCACAGAATCAATGATTTTGCTGTCCACTCTTTTCTCAATAGGAAGATTTGTTGCACTCAGCCTTGCAAACTCTTTCATCTGATAGGAGTTGTTGTCAATATCTCGGCTGATGTTTGTCGTAAGCGGTTCAGGCGTGCTTCGTTTCAGCTTTAGCTGACCTTCATCTTTATACAATTTGGTGGTGTAAAGAGTGTCGCCTTTTGCGGAAACCGGGATATTTTGCTTTTCAACGATACTTGTTTGAAAGAGAATGTTGGAACGGTTGGCAGAATCTGAACTCTGCTGAATGTAAGTTTTAACCGGTTGATCTTTCGATGCAAGAACTTCTTTTCCTACATTTTTGTAGGTATCATTCCAATATTTATTGACCTCGATCTGATTAACTTTCTGGGTCGATGTTTCCAATGCAGAATAGACTTTATTAGAAAAATCCTGTTCCAGTGCGCCATATAGTTCTTTAATCCAATATAACTGCAATGAGACGAAGACCATCAGAGAAATCGTCATAAATACAGAAATAATAGGAATAAATTTGTTATTCATTATTTTTATTGATTTTGAAACGTTAAAATTACTTCTTTTAAGAATATTGACACAATAAAAACGACATACAATTATTAAATATTTCTTAAAAAATAGTTTTTTAACATTTTATTGTGAATAATCAAAAATGTTGCCACAAGAAAAGTTTGGTGTGATTTTTTATAATTAAGTTTAATAAAAATTTAGATTATGAGCTCTGAAATTGTATTCAATAAAGATTCTGAAACAGGAATTTATGTAATGAAAGTTTATAATGCGGATGTTTCCACACTTTGGGAACACTTTACAAAAGCAGAACTAATAGATCAATGGTGGGCGCCAAAACCTTGGAAATGTGAGACCAAAAAACTGGATTTCCGGGTAAATGGCATTTGGAATTATGCAATGAAAAGTCCGGCTGGAGACAAGCATTTTGCAATAGTACAATATGGTGAAATTATGAATCACAGAAGTATTTCCTGGACGGATTCCTTCTCAGACGACAAAGGAAAAGTAAATACTGAATTACCGCAGGCGACCTGGCTCATCGGGTTTACGGGAATAGATGAAGGGACAAGAATGACCTTCAATATTCATTTTAATTCTACAGAGGAGATGAACCGCGTTCTGGAAATGGGTTTTGAAGAAGGCTTTAAAATAGGTCTGAATCAGTTGGAGGATTTGTTAAACTGATGATTTGATAATTTGTTGATAGTAATTATTCTTCATATCAACAAATTACCAATTGTCACATCAATTCAATTTCCTCATCCTGAAAATATTGGATAATCGCTTTTTTCATCAGGAGCTGCTGCTCATTCGGTTTCAGATCCGGTAGTTTTTCCAGCTCTTCAAAGTGTGGGAATCCGTCATTGTCATAATGAGAAAATTTATAATAGCCGAATGCTTCCAGTAATCTGCAAACCGCAATATGAATTAGATTTACTTTATCATCTTTGGTAAATTTCTGCTGTCCGCTTCCTAATTCCTGAACACCTATCAGAAATAGCATGGTTTCAATTGGCGGGTTTTTCTCCGTTTGAAAATTAACCTCAAAAAAATGTTCTATTTTTTTCCAGATCTCGGATTCTGTCATATTTAATTATTAAGAATTATTATTGATCTCTTGAAGACTTATATCAAAATGATTTTTATGTTTATGCGTGATTATCAATCTTTAGAAGAAACGCATATTCTAACGCGACTTCCTTCAAACTTTCAAATCGTCCGCTTGCGCCACCGTGTCCGGAACTCATATCGGTTTTGAAGATGAGAATGTTGTTGTCTGTCTTCAAATCTCTAAGTTTTGCAGTCCATTTTGCCGGTTCCCAATACTGAACCTGAGAATCGTGAAAGCCAGTTGTTATCAAAATATTAGGATAATTTTTGGCTTCGATATTATCATACGGTGAGTAGGATTTCATATAATCATAATATTCCTTTTCATTCGGGTTTCCCCATTCATCATATTCTCCGGTCGTCAATGGAATTGTTTCGTCCAGCATCGTTGTTACAACATCTACAAAAGGAACCTGTGCCACAATTCCGTTAAATAGTTCAGGATTATAATTCATAACGGCTCCCATCAATAGTCCGCCGGCGCTTCCGCCCATTGCGTATAAATGTTGTGGTGATGTATACTGGTTTGAAATCAAATGTTTTGCGGCGTCTGTAAAATCAAAGAAGGTGTTTTTTTTCTGTAGCATTTTACCATCTTCGTACCATTCCCGCCCAAGATATTCACCGCCACGGATGTGAGCAATCGCATAGATAAAACCTCTGTCCAGTAATGATAATCTTACGCTAGAAAATGTAGCATCCACTGTGTGTCCGTAACTTCCGTAACCATAAAGCAAAAGTGGCGTGTCAGCAGATTTCTGTGTGTTTTTATGATAAACTAATGAGATAGCAATTTCTTTTCCGTCTCTTGCTGTAGCCCAGATGCGTTCAGAAATATAATTTTCCGGGAAGAATTTTCCGCCCAAAACTTCCTGTTGCTTAAGAAGCGTGGTGGTTTTAGCCTTCATGTTATATTCATAAGTAGACGAAGGCTTGGTCATAGATGTATATCCGAACCTCAGAATATCTGTATCGAACTCCATATTAATCCCAATATAAGCGGTGTAAGTAGGATCAGAAAACTGAAGATAGTGCGATCTATTATCCTGATTATTAATTATATTGATTTGTAGAAGACCTTTTTGGCGTTCTTCCAGAACAAAATAGTTTCTGAAAATCTCAAAACCCTCCAATAAAACATCTTCTCTGTGAGGGATATAATCTTCCCAATATTCCAAAGAAGGTGTTTCTACTTTGGTTTTCACAATCTTGAAGTTAGTTGCATCATCCGCATTGGTAATGATGTAAAAATCATCCTGATAATGCTCAACCGAATATTCCAGATCTTCTGTTCTTGGCTGAATAAGTTTCCAATCTGCAAAAACATTATTGGCCGGAATAAACCTCATCTCATCTTCATTAGTAGAGGATGATGCAATGAAAATATACTCCAATGATTTGGTTTTGAAAAGGCTGACATCAAAGGTTTCATCTTCCTCATGATAAATTAAAATATCATTCCCGGGATCTGTTCCCAGTTTATGTCGGTAGATTTGAAATGCCCGCAGGCTAGCATCTTTTCTGATGTAGAAAACATATTCATTATCACCTGCCCACACTGCTTTTCCGGTAGTGTTTTCTATGATGTCCGGGTAAACTTCTCCAGTTTTGATATTCTTGAAAAAAATGGTATAAATCCGTCTTCCAACTTTGTCCGTAGAATAAGCAATGATCTCATTATTAACACTTACAGAAATACTACCTGTCTCGAAAAACGCTTCTCCTTCCGCCAGAATATTGGCATCCAAAAGTATTTCTTCTTCGTTTTCCAATGTCTGAAACTTCCTAGAAAAAATCGGATATTCCCTACCTTCTTCGTAACGAACTATGTACCAGTATCCATTAAAAAAATAAGGCAATGACTCATCATCTTTTTTATAACGGGCTTTCATCTCCTCAAATAATTCGTTTTGAAGGTCTTCCGTATCCTTCATCACAAAATCACAATAAGCATTTTCCTCCTCAAGATATTGGATCACTTCCGGATTTTCTCTTTCGTTCATCCAGAAATAAGGATCTATTCTTGTATCATTATGAACAGTAAGGATTTTCTCTGTTTTTCTAGCTTTTGGAGCGTTCATTTCTTTTCAATCAATTATATGTCTGAAATATTTCAGATTAAACAAATGTAAACAAAAAACCATCCCAAAATTTCGGGACGGTTTTATTTTATCTCAACAAAGATCTATTTATTGATGCTTCTGATGTATTTTTCTATCGCCATAGTCATAGACGGCGTTTCTTTGGTAGGCGCCATAACGTTCACGGTCAGACCAGCCTCTTCCGCAGCAGCCTGAGTTGTGGTTCCGAAGACTGCAATCTTGGTTTCCTCTTGTTTAAAATCGGGGAAATTAATTCCTAATGATTTGATTCCCTGAGGACTGAAGAATACCAACATGTCATATTCCTTTACATTAATGTCCGTAAGATCACTAGCAACAGTTTTGTACATAATTGCTCTCGTCCAGTCCAGATTGGCAGCATCCAGTACTCGCGGGATTTCCGGCGTAAGGATATCAGAAGAAGGTAGCAGATATTTTTCACTTGGATGTTTCTTGAACAGTGGCGAAAGATCAGAAAAATTCTTCTCACCAAAGCTGATTTTTCTTTTTCTGTAAACTATATGCTTCTGAAGATAGTTGGCGATAGCCTCTGACTGGCAGATGTAACGCATAGAATCCGGAACGGCAAATCTCATTTCCTCTGCTAGACGAAAATAATGATCCACTGCATTTTTGCTCGTGAAAATAATGCCTGTGTATTGTGTCAGGTCGATTTTCTGAGTTCTAAGCTCTTTGGCATCCACACCTTCCACATGAATAAAAGGACGAAAATCGATCTTGATTTTTTCCTTTTTAGCAATTTCCAAATAAGGTGACGATTCATTCGGAGCGGGCTGTGAAACTAAAATAGATTTGATTTTCATCTCAAAACGTGTATGTTACATTTAATAAAACAAGAACTTCCAAAGTACTAAAACGGGTACTATTTGAAGCGTGCAAATATACAAAAATTTATAATACCACTTTTCCGGCAATATAGGCTGGCTATGGAAAAGATATATCAGATTTTTTAATATGAATGATCCCATAAACAGGCAGATAATTATATAAAAATATCGTACCAAATCTATCGGATAGTAATAAAGAATAAAACCCAAAATAATAAAAGCTATCGATTCCAGAAAAAAGAATTTACTTGCGATAAGCGTAAGACCTTTCAGGTTTTTATTGCTTCCGATGCTGGAATAGAAAAGAAATGTGAGAATATTCCTCAAGAAATCAAAAATAAGTAATGTCATCAGAGTAAATCCGAACTTATTAAGCTCCCACCCGAAAATATGAATATCTGAAATAACTTTGGGAACTACAGGAACAAACTGGGAAAGCAGCAATGCCATCATCAAACATCTAACTAATGAAACGATGATCCAAGTTGGCGTAAGATTGCTGGAATCTTCCATCTTTTGCATCAGAAAATCCTTGACATTGGCATCTCTTTGAAAGACCGATAAAAGGATAATGTAGACAAAGATACTCCCAAGAATACAATATGCCACCCAATCATTATGTTCTGCAATCCTTATCAACGGTTAAAAATTTTTGCAAAAATAAGAATTTGATTAATGAGAAAATATTTATTGATAAACTAATTTTGATTTTATGTGTTAAATAATTGAATGATTTGATTTATAATAACAAAAGCCCCGCTAAGCGAAGGCCTTGTTAATATAAAAAATGTGTTTATTTCTGATTAATAAAATATTGTGCTTCGCCTTTTCCCCAATTTGGATCCAAAGAAGTTTTTGGCTTGTAGGTTGTAAACTGTTCTACAGCTTTTTTGAAAAGTTCTGTACCTTTAGCTTTACTCCCGCCGAACTGCTCTGGTGTGAAATAGGCATCTTCCGCTTTAAGAATCGTAATTCTCGGGTTGTTCGGATCCAGAGATTCTGCCTTTGCCAATGCCTGCTGGGCAATTGGAGCCTCGCTCATATATCTGCTCATCGGATCTGCCATCATTCTTAGTCCGCTGGTCATTTTCTTAAGGATGAAAAGCTCTGCATTATCCGGGCTAAGTGCTTCTGCTTTTGCAATGTATTTTTCCGCATCTGCAGCTACTGCATCCAGTTCATTAGTTTTTCCGGATTGCATCAGATTTCTTCCCTTTTGTATTGTTGCATAAGCAGCGTAATAGTACGGAAGCCAGTTTTTACTTTCTTTAGTTCCAATTCTATCAAAATCGTTAGCTAATGCTGTATACTCATCAGCTGTTTTCTGTCCTTCTACAGTTGTTATTTTTTCGGTCATTGCTTTTTCGAAAGCGGTTTGTGCAAATGTAGTTGCTCCTACAAAAACTAATGCTGCTGTTAAAAATAGATTTTTCATATGAGATTATTTTATTGTTTTAAATTTCTGATTCAAAGATAGGATGAGTTTTGGTCGATTTAAATTTTATTCTGCTGAGTTGTCGTTTTTGATGACTGAATTGTATTTTTTGCATAATTTTTAAAACAAAAGCACAAATATTTCCTCTTATTAAAACTGTTTAAAGCACTAAAAAATCAAAGATTGTGAACTTCCTAGTGCTTATCTTTTTGATTAGAATTAATTTTCTCTGTGCCTTCTGTTTAAACTTTTAATCATTTACAAATTATTATTGATGGCATCATTCGTTTTGTCTACACCAAAGCTTACAAAAACACCCACGAAAATAAAAGTATTGACCGGTGGCACCACTGCAATTCTGCTTTTTCCGTCTGACGAGTAATTGTATCCATAGATATTTTTATTGCCAAGAATATTATTGATGCTCAGAACAAATACCGTAAAAGACTTAGCATCTTTTTTTCCTATACTCGGAACATAGTTCACACTGAAGTTCAGTCCACTGTAGTCTTTCAATCTGCCGGAATCATCAAGAACATTGACAAGTTTTCCGTTGTTATCCTCTTTTGTTATAATGTTATAATAAGGTCTCCCTTTGGAATAAGTATAAGAAAGGTTGAATCCGGTTTTCCAGTTCGTAATAAACTTTTTGGCAACAGCATTAAAGGTATGTTTTGATGCAAAATTAGGCGCTAAACTAAAAGGATAGTTTAAGAAGTCTCTTTTAGAGTCGAGGTAAGAATAAGTAAGCCAGTAATCAATTTCTTTAAAAGTCTTTTTATCTCTCCAGAACAGTTCGATTCCTTTCGCAAAGCCACTTCCGCTGTTGTCATAAGCTATCTGGTATTGGTTATTTGTGGCAGACTGATTTATATTGGCCAAAGCGGTGGTTTTAATAAGATCACCATATTTTTTAAAAAAAGCTTCGAACCTTAGACTTCTGCCATCAGAATTTTTCTGAACCTGAAAGATGTAATGATCTGCTCTCTGAAAACTAAACTGATTGCTGAAAATATATTTGCTTTCCGGATTCTGATAAAAAATTCCATAAGCCAAAGATGTGGTCCACTGTGGCGATATCCTGTAGGCCAAAGCCGCTCTTGGTGAGAAGTTCCATTGATCTAAGTAAGATGAATGCTCAGCTCTTGCGCCAATTTTAGCCGATAAATTATTGGTAAAAATCAAATCTGTTTCTGCAAAGAATGATGATATCAAGTCTTTATAATTTCTTTCGAATGATCCATATTTCATCGTTTCATCTGCATTGTTCAGTTCAAATCCTGCTCTTATAATGCTTGCGCGGTTAATTTTCCTTTCCAGAACTGCTTTTGCATTGATATAATTAGACCTGTTGGTAATAGGCATATTGGATTGCTCTGTATTATTTTTAAAAGTGGAGAAATTCAGATCGTTGAAATTGTAAGTATATGAACTCCCGATATTAAGCAGATACTTGCCAAATTTTTCTCTGTAAGATAAGTTATGATACATATTCTGACCTTTTAGGCTCACCAGATTCCTGTCAGTATCTTTTTCCAGACTTGCAGATCCTACTGCGAGACTATTTTCATCTACACTTCCGTAATATTTTATAAATCCGCCTTTTTTGGTTTTGATCCTGAAGTTGCCATCGAATCCATAACCTTGCGGATATTTTTCAAAATCTGTATTGAAATTCAGCAATTTTCCCATCAGACCAAGATTAGAATAACCCCCGGCAACACCCCAGGAAGCTGTCTTTTTCTGATTTAATTTCTGATAATTTGCGCTCAGGAAAATCGGGGAAACACCAAAATCAAAGGATGTAGTTTCCGGCAAATCTACACTTTCCAGAATCAAAACCGAAGACAGAGCCTGACCATAGAGCGCTGAATATCCGCCGCTGGAAAACACATTACCCTTAAACAAAGATGTGTTGAAACGATCTCTTCCGGCTATTCCCGGAACTGAATTGGTAAAATAATTATTGACAAGATTACCATCCATAAAGATTTTAGTTTCCGCACCAGTTCCGCCGCGCACAAACAAACCTTCACTTTCTCCTACTTTTTGTACCCCAGGCAAATATCCCAGAGCCGATGAAATCTGTCCATTGGCACCAGCTGTTGTATAAACATCCAATGGTGTTAGCAATGCTGTTGCCCGCTTTTTGTCACTGGCTTCTATACTTCCCGCGGTAATGACAACGGCATTGATTTCATTAACCTGCTCCTTTAGAGTAGCATTCATAGCGATTTCTTTTCCTTCGATTTTGATCGGTAACTCTACCTCATCATAATCCTTTCCTGAAAAAACCAACGTTTTATCACCGCTTTCCGTAGTTGTAAAGGTATAGTTTCCATTAGCATCTGTAGTTGCTCCATCATAGGTATCCTTAAGTGTTACATTAATGTCTTTCAGCGGTTTATTTCTATAAGTTACCTTTCCGGAAACTGTGGTTTGTGCCCAAATAATAAAACCTGTCAAAAGAAATAGAACTGTAATGATTCTTCCTTGCGCTGTCATAATTTTAATTTTGATCCAAAGATATTTCAGTTGGTAGCAATACCGAATTATTTGTTACCGAACTGTTAAAATTTATGCCCGAGCCGTCAATGTTTCACGTAAAACAATTCCCATTACGTTGGCTTTAAAATTGTTATATTCGATAAAATAAATAAACTATAATATGAAAAAGTTAATACTCATTGGAATTGCCTGCCTGTCATTGGCATCCTGCAAAACAGTTTCTAAACAATATGTCGTCCGTCCAAAATCTTATACGGAAACACAGGGAACTGCAACATTTACCCAGAAAAAAGGCAAAGTGGAAATGGATCTTAGCGTGTTCAAACTCAAGCCGGGATTGCATGCCGTTCATATCCACGAGTTCGGGAATTGCAGTGCAACCGATGCATCTTCTGCCGGCGGCCACTGGAATCCTTCCAAAGATGACCACGGAAAATGGGAATCTGATCATTTTCATATGGGTGATATCGGTAATCTGGATGCAGACAAAGACGGAAAGTCTCGTCTGATATTTTCAACGGACAAATGGTGTCTTGGATGCGATGATCCAATGAAAAACATTATTGGAAAAGCTATTGTAATCCACGCAGGAGTAGATGATTTTCATACGCAACCAACCGGAAATGCAGGAGGAAGAGTTGGGTGTGTGGAGATAAAATAAGTTTAAGATTATAGGTCAGAGGTTTTAGTTTTAGAATGCAACTACCTCAAAACCACTACTCAAAATTATATTTCAAAAATTTGGAAGGCATCAATAATATGATTGATTTCCAAAGTTTTTTGTTGATTTGGAAGTACAGAAATAATATCAAACCGCACTTCTTTATTAATATTATTTTCTTCAATAAAATAGTTGGCTGCTGATATTAATAACTTGATTTTCTTTTTATTAACTGCTTCCTGCGGTTCAAGAAAAGCATCTGTATTTCTGGCTTTAACTTCGATAATGATGATTTGATTTTCCTTTTCAGCAATGATGTCGATCTCCGCTTTTAGATAACGGAAATTGCGGGCGAGAATCTTATATTCTGCTTTGACTAAAAAATCCACCGCAAGATCTTCGGCAATCTTTCCAAATTCATTATGGTCTGCCATAGTTTTAAAAATGAAAAATAGATGTAATCTTTAGTAATAAAAAAATGATAATCATTACAACAAAAACACCTGTAAAATTTGATATAAAACCATATTTTAATACTCCAAAATCATCTTTTTCTGTTCTTATTTGCTTCAAAGATATTTTTTTTCCTGTGATTTTATAATAATAAAATAAGCTATAATCTCCAATTATACCTCTTAATAAATCATTTAGAATATAGGAGAACAAATCAATCATAAATTAAATTCCACTTCAACTTTTTTACCTACTTTTATTCTGACTTCTGAACCTATAATCAACGGTCTGTTGCCGTAAATATGACCATTCGGGAATGCAAAAACTGTTGGAAAATCATATTTTGAAACTCGGTCAGCAATCAGTTGATATATAAAAGAATCATAGGATTCTTCGTATTCTTTATTCTCTGTTTCTTTTCCCATATTGGTCATCCCGCCAACAATTAATCCTTTGATTTTTTTGAAAACGCCAGCTAATTCCAGGCTCATAATCATCCGGTCCAGGGCATAAAAATTTTCACCAATATCTTCTATAAATAAGATTTTATCTGTAAAATCAAAAGAAAATGGTGTTCCTAAAAGTGCATAAATCAAAGCGAGATTACCGCCGACTAAAATTCCGGTAGCCTCTCCTACTCTATTATTCGAATTCGAATTGATTCTGTAAGCTGGAATTCTACCTTTCAAAATATCGAAAATCAAATCATAGCTTTCTTCTGTAACACCAAAGCTTGAGGTTTTAATCGTTTGTCCGTGGATAGACGCAAACCCTTTTCTCAGTAAATAACTCTGAATAACCGTGTTGTCCGAATAGCCGATATACCATTTTGGATTCTTCTTGAATTCCGTCAGTTTCAAATTCTGCAAAAGATGCTGACAGCCATAGCCACCTCTTGAAGCCCAGATTGCAGAAATATTCTCTTCGTTTAAAGCCCAATTTACATCGTTTATCCGCTGTTTTTCTGTTCCGGCGTATGAATATCCATTTTGGTATTTTGTGTAGAGATTTTCGCCTAAAACCGGTTCATAACCTTTGGATTTGATTAATTCTAATGTTTTATCCAATTGTGGAATCTCGACAGACCCTGCTGGGGAAATAATGGCGATCTTTGAACCTTTTTTTAATGGTTTTGGGAAAGTGATGTTTTGCATTTGTGTTGATTTTTGAATACAGGATTTTAAAGCAAAGTTCGCAAAGATATTTTGAATTATTGAAAATATTTCAATGGTTGCAAAGGTGCAAAACTTGGTGGTTACGAACTTAATTGTTTTACTCCGTATCTGCAGCCCGACCTGAGCGGTTATCCTTTTTGCGAGAGGCTATGCCGAGCAAAAAGATAATAGCGGAGGGCGGAAATAGCTGCCATAAAAGTATAAATTGCTATTCGATGAAGTCTAAGCTGCCCAAAACAATTTTATCTAATTTTTGGC
The DNA here is from genome assembly GCA_023448955.1 of Bacteroidota bacterium. Classification (GTDB taxonomy): domain Bacteria; phylum Bacteroidota; class Bacteroidia; order Flavobacteriales; family Weeksellaceae; genus Epilithonimonas. The sequence goes on along the minus strand of JAEXJU010000168.1, from coordinate 16,639 downwards.
TGTTGTTTCTCTGCTTTTTCCAGTTTCTCTTCGAAACTATTGAATTTTTTGAAGCTTTGTAGGAAGATAAATATGCTGAAAATCACGAGAATAATACCGACACCTTTTCTGATCTGGTTGGCAACCCGCTGATTCAGTTTGTCATGAAACTGCTTTGCCAGGATGATTTTGGACAAATCTATAAGTAAATACGTCCCTATAACAATGCCGATGTAAAGCACAAAATCCTGAACTTTAGGATATGCATTTCGAACCGAAATTACAGTTACAAGCCAGAAAAGTACCACTCCGATGTTAAGAAGATTTAGTAAAAATCCGTTTAGATAAGTCTTCAGATAATTTTGGTTAATCAGTTTTTCTTCGCCTTCGATATGCATTTTTGTCTTGGAAATCAGCATATAAAGTGCATAAATAAAGATGAGAAATGCAGATATTTTGTAAAATCCGGGATGCTTATCTATCAGGTTCACCAGATCTGCGCTGGCGTAATAACTCACGATAATGCAAAGAATATCTGCCGATACTACCCCAAAATCCAGAGCCAGTGCGTGCTTTGGACCGCGGGAAAAGCTGGTTTCTATCAAAAGGAAAAAAATGGGTCCTATAAAGACCAGACTGAGCATTATTCCTAATCCGATAGCGTAAAAAATGAGTTCGAGCATTCGTTTTTAATTTCGGAACCGGCTGTAAAAATAGAGATTTAAAATTTAAGAAATCCTGATAAACTTATACTAAGTTAAATTTATCTCGCAGATTTTTGCCGATTAAGCTTATTTTAGGATATTCTAAATCTGTGAAATCAAAAATAATCTGCGAGATTTTCTAAGAATTAAGTTTAATTTATAATCTTAAAATCCAGTTGCTTAGCAATCAGGTTAGCTTTTATAACCTTGATTTTTACCTCGTCTCCCAGCTGATAAGTATTGCCTGTTCTGGATCCGACTATTGCATAATTTTTAGCATCCAGAGAATAAGAATCATCTACCAGATCGCGGAGTTTTATCATTCCCTCTGCTCCATTTTCCGGAATCTCTACCCAGAATCCATACTCTGCCACACCGGAAATCACACCTGTGAAAACCTCACCAATATGCTGTTCCATAAACTTAACCTGCATATATTTGATGGAATCTCTTTCTGCATCTGCGGCCAGACGTTCCATTGCTGAACAATGCTTTGCCTTCTCCTCCACTTCTTCTTTATTTGGTGATTTTCCACCGTCCAGATAATGCTGAAGCAATCTATGCGCTATGAGATCCGGATAACGACGGATTGGCGATGTGAAATGAGAATAATAGTCGAAACCAAGTCCGTAATGGCCGATTGGATCCGTGGAATATACCGCTTTACTCATACTTCGCATTGCCAAGGTTTCAATCATATTTTCCTCACCTTTTCCTTTGACATCGCTCAATAACCTGTTAAGTGACTCTGCTACTTTTTTGGTATTGGCCAGATCCATTTTGTATCCGAAAGTAAAAACAAATTCCTGGAGTGATTTTAATTTCGCTGGATCCGGATCATCGTGAATACGATAAATGAACGTATTACCTGTCGGCTCTTTTCGTTTATTTAAGGATACAAATTCTGATACTTTTTTATTCGCCAAAAGCATAAATTCTTCAATTAAATGGTTAGAATCTTTGCTGACCTTAAAATAAACACCGATTGGATTGCTTTCATCATCCAGGTTGAATCTTACCTCGCTCCTGTCGAAAGTAATCGCCCCATTTCTGATACGTTCCTTGCGCATTATTTTGGCCAATTTATCCAACTGCAAAATTTCGTCTTTCAGATCGCCTTCTCCGGTTTCGATTCTTTCCTGGGCTTCTTCATAAGTGAATCTTCTATCGGAATGAATGACTGTTCTTCCAAACCATTCTTTATGAACTTTTGCTTCCTCATCCATTTCAAAAACGGCTGAAAAAGTGAATTTATCTTCGTGCGGACGGAGTGAACAGACATCGTTACTTAAAACCTCTGGAAGCATCGGCACTACTCTATCTACCAGATAAACCGAAGTCGCTCTGGCGTAAGCTTCGTCGTCCAGAATAGTCCCAGGTTTCACATAATGCGAAACATCCGCAATGTGTACACCAATCTGCCAAAGCCCGTTTTCCAGTTTCTGAATAGATAATGCGTCATCAAAATCCTTGGCATCTTTCGGATCAATCGTAAAGGTGCAGATACCACGCATATCCCATCGTTTTGCAACTTCATCATCATTAATGCTTCTGTCGATTTTATCGGCATCGTGTTCCACTTCCGGCGGGAAATTGTAAGGCAAACCATATTCGGCTAAAATCGAATGAATCTCGGTTTCATGTACGCCAGGTGCGCCTAAAACGGTAATTATTTCTCCTTCAGGATTTTTGCTGTTATGATCCCACTTCAGCATTTTGACAATCACTTTATCGCCATCATTAGCGCCATTGAAATGATTTTTGCTGATGAACATATCTGTGTTGATACTTTTCCTGTCGAAAACTACAAAACCAAAATCTTTATCCTGAACATACTGGAACGTGCCAACAAAATTTTCTCTTGCGCGCTCCAATACTTCTACCACAGATGCTTCAAGTTTTTTTCCTTTGAAGTTGTAGGTTACAATCAGGACTTTATCACCCTGAAGTGCATCTTTCACATTTTTCTGATGTACAAAGATGTCGTCATTAATCCCTTCTACTTTTACATAAGCGTTTCCGGATTGATTGAAATCTATAATACCCGTCAGAGTTCCTTCTATGTTAAGATTTACAATATATTTTCCTTTTTCTGTTTCTTTTATCTTCTGAGAAGCCAAAAGCCTGTGTAATGACTGTATTACCAGCTCACGCTGTCTCGGATTTTTATGGTCTATTCCATCCGCTATCTGTTTGTAATTATAGATTTTAGATGTTTTCTGATTCATAAAACGCAGAATTTTTCTTCCAATATCCTGAAGCTTCTGTTCGTTTTTATGAGATGTATGTTTTTTGTTTTTCATTTTTTTTAAGTATAATTCAACTTCATTTATCAACAACAATAATAATCCCAAAATCGGAATAATTTAATTCAATAAATATATAATAAAAATAGGGGAGTTTTGGAAACCTTTGTATTAATTTATGGTTTCGTGAGAAAGAACTTTCTCTGTGAAATGCCTTGCAAAGATACAATTTTATTAACAATTCGGTTTTTTTCTTAATTTCAATAAAAAAGACTTACAAAAATGTAAGCCTTGTTATTTAGCAGAATGCGATCTTATCTACTCTGTTTTGGTGTCTTCCACCTTCAAAATCTGTGTTTAGAAATCTATCCACAATTTCTATAGCCAATTCTTTTGAAATAAATCTCGCTGGAATAGAAATCATATTCGCATCATTATGTTGTCTTGCAAGAGAAGCAATTTCCGGCATCCAGCATAATGCGCAACGGATTTTCTGATGTTTATTAGCGGTGATCTGAACGCCATTTCCGCTTCCGCAAATCAAAATTCCCAACTCATTTTCACCATTTTCTACAGATGATGCTGCAGGATGGACGAAATCCGGATAATCTACAGAATCAGTAGAGTAGGTTCCAAAATCCTGAACTTCATATTTGGATTCAAGATATTTCTTGATGATTTCTTTGTATTCGAACCCGGCATGATCTGCTGCTATTGCTATCTTTTTCATTTGTTATAACTAATTGGAATTTATGATTCATAAAATTAATACATATTTATGAATTGTTGGCATAGATTTTTGATGGTATTGATAATAATAATTTATAATAATTAATTATATATTAATGTACTTGAATAATTTAGTTTAATTTTATAGTTAATATTCAGATTTATTAATAATCACACAATACAATGTTAGAAAATGTTAGAAAACCTGTGGATAAGTTCTGCGAAATAATTCTTTTGAGAAAACATTTAATTTCGTATTGCAATAATCTTTTGGGAGAACAATTCGGAATTTGAAAAAACTTTCGAAGACAATTCAATTCATTTATCCGCAAAACAGTTTTACATAATCTAACAGCTTTTAGAATTATAAACAATTGTTGATAACAATAGTAATACATTGATAATCATAATAAAAATAGTGTTAAAAACCTTCTGATTATTCCACATTTCTTGTGATGAAATATTCTAATTTTAGTTTTCCCCATACTACCGAACTACAACAATAGACTACAATATTTATTTTTATTAAAAAGAAAAAGAATTTGTTTATGGATGTAAAATAAGTTTGTGGATTTCTTTTCGGAATTAAATTTTCAAAAGGGAAGAATAAGTTTTAAATTTGTGAAACAAAGAGAGGAGATTTTTGTCTTCTTGTTTAAACCTTAAATACTATTTATGAAAACAATAAAGGATTTCGATTTTAAAAACAAGAAAGCTTTAGTTAGAGTTGATTTCAATGTTCCGCAGGATGAAAATCTGAAAGTGACAGATAATACAAGGATAACAGCTGTAAAACCAACTGTAGATAAAATCCTAAAGGATGGGGGCTCGGTTATCCTGATGACCCATCTCGGAAGACCAAAAGGTGAAGTGAATGATAAATATTCTCTAAAACATATTGTAGAAGAAGTTTCTAAAGTACTTGGGCAGGAAATCAAGTTTGTAGAAGAATCTGTAGGTGAGAAGGCAGAACAAGCTGCTAATGATCTTAAACCTGGCGAAATCTTACTATTGGAGAATCTTCGTTTTCATAATGAAGAAGAGAAAGGTGATGAATCTTTTGCTGAAAAATTATCAAAATTAGCCGATGCTTACGTCAATGATGCATTTGGAACTGCTCACTGAGCACATGCTTCGACGGCGGTAATTGCTCAGTTTTTTCCTTCTACTAAATTTTTCGGTTTACTGATGGAAAATGAATTAATTGCTATTGATAAAGTTCTTAAATCCGGAGAAAAGCCTGTAACTGCGATACTAGGTGGTTCTAAAGTTTCTACTAAAATAACGATTATAGAAAACATCCTTCCTGCAGTTGATAACCTTATAATTGGCGGTGGGATGTCGTTTACTTTTATTAAAGCTCTTGGAGGTAAGATAGGAAAATCAATTGTAGAGGATGATAAGTTAAACCTTGCACTAGAAATTTTAGAAACAGCTAAGCAACATAATGTAGAAGTTTACCTTCCGACAGATGTTATTATTGCCGATGATTTCAATAATGAAGCCAATAGAAAAGAATGCAGCATTAGAGAAATTCCTGAGGATTGGCAAGGTTTGGATGCAGGTCCGAAATCAAGAGAAATTTTCAATGACGTTTTGCTCAATTCTAAAACAATTCTTTGGAACGGACCAATAGGTGTTTTTGAAATGTCCAACTTTGCTGCTGGAACTAAAGCTTTAGGAGACAGTATTACGGAAGCAACAAAACTTGGAGCTTTTTCTTTAGTTGGAGGTGGAGATAGCGTAGCTTTTGTAAAACAATTCGGTTATTCTGATAAAGTGAGTTATGTTTCAACCGGAGGAGGAGCGATGTTGGAAAGTTTGGAAGGATTGGAACTTCCGGGAGTTGCTGCAATTAACAAATAAAATTTACTTCTATATATCAATTCAAAAAACCGACAAAATTTGTCGGTTTTTATTTTCTCTATACTTGAATAAGTTTAAAGAAAAAATTTTTAAACGATTCTCATCGAGTTTTATAAAAAATAGAAAAAATTTAATTCTTGTCCAGATTTTGCATTTATTAACAATTTTTAAGCAAAATGGTCTAAAATTGACCTTCATAAATATATTAAAAATCGATTTTCTATTTTTTTTCGATAATATATATCAAACTTGAAAATTCGGAGCTAAAAAGTGCCTTTATGTTAGAAATCGTTCCATGGATCAAAGCTTTTAGCCAAAAAAGAGATGATTTTTTATATTTTTCACTCAACATTGAGATATAATATGAATCGAGTAGGAGTGGTTTAATTTTTCTTAATTTCCAATCCGGATTTTTTGAAATCAGATTTTCCATTCCTTTTTTTGAAAAATGATAGATGTGTCTCGGAACATCATAAGCCGCCCAAAATTCTTTATAATGTTTCGCATCATACGAAGTCGGATTTGGAACTGCTATAATTAGCAAACCTTTTTCTTTTAATTTTTGATTAAATATTTCCAACATCTCACTCTGATTTTCGATATGTTCGAAAACATGCCAAAGTGTAATCGCATCAAGACTTCCGTTTTCTACAGAGTTGATATCATTAATAATTTTGGTTTTTTCCGTTTTATTGATAGCTGCATTTCTGGCATCTGAATTGGGTTCAAATCCAAAAGTCTGGAAATCATTCTCAATAAATTTTACAAATTCTCCGGCACCGCAACCATAATCCAAAACTTTAGAACCTTTTTTGATTCTATCTACCAGGATATTTTTCTTGTACTGAAGATTAAAAGACTGTAAAAATTTATAAAGCTTCTCTTTCAAACTCCCGGAATCCTGATGATGTGAAATATATTCTTCGCTTTCGTAATATCTTGAAATATTTGAAGGAATAGGAGAGGTTCTAAAAACACCTTTTGTATCTGTTTCTACTATTTCAAATTCTTCCTGTGTAAGAAAATGGTCTTTAATTTTCATAAATTAATTCAAAGTTTAAAGTTCATTATTCAAGATTTTAGACTCATAATAGTGAACTTTGAATGTTAAATGTTTCACGTGGAACATTTATAATTTTACCTACCCAAATAAATCAAAAGTACATTAATATCAGCTGGCGAAACGCCGCTAATTCTTCCCGCCTGAGCAATCGTTTTTGGCTTCACTTTTCCCATTTTTTGCTTGGCTTCAGCAGAAAGAGAGGTTATTTTTGAATAATCAAAATCTTCAGGAATTCTGATAGTTTCCAGTCTGTTTAACTTGGCAACATTTTCCTTTTCTTTTTCTATGTAACCTTTATATTTGATATTGATTTCAGCTTGTTCTCTTACTTCATCTGCATATGTAGAAGCGATTTCTTTTATAGCACGAACAGCTTCTAATCTTTCCAAAGTCATATTTGGGCGAGTCAGGATTTGTGCAGCCCTGTAAGCTTGGTCAACAGGAGAGGATTCTATTGTTTCCAGGATAGGATTGATGATTCCTGGTTTAAGAGAAGTTTCTCTTAAGAATGCTTCTAATTCATCACTTTTAGCAATCTTTTCTTCAACTTTTCTCAATCTTTCTGCTTTTGCCAAGCCAAGTTTGTAAGCTTTTTCAGTTAATCTGATATCTGCATTATCTTGCCTTAGAAGTAGCCTGTATTCTGCTCTGGAAGTGAACATTCTATAAGGTTCTTCTGTTCCTTTTGTAATTAAATCATCAATTAAAACACCGATATAAGCTTCATCTCTGTTTAAAATGAATTCACCTTTATCGTGAACTTTATTATGAGCATTGATTCCGGCAATTAAACCTTGACCTGCAGCTTCTTCATAACCTGTTGTCCCGTTGATTTGACCAGCAAAATAAAGATTTTCAACAAGTTTTGTTTCTAAAGTGTGATTAAGTTGAGTAGGAGGGAAGTAATCATATTCTATGGCATAACCCGGACGGAAAACTTTTACATTTTCGAATCCTGAAATGTGCTTCATCGCTTTGATCTGAACGTCTTCCGGAAGGGAAGAACTAAATCCATTCACATAGATTTCTACAGTTTTCCAGCCTTCTGGTTCTACGAATAACTGATGTCTGTTTCTTTCTGCAAAACGATTGATTTTATCCTCGATACTTGGACAATATCTGGGTCCTAAACTCTGAATTGTGCCGTTAAACATCGGACTTCTGTCAAAACCTTCGCGTAAAATATCGTGTACAGTTTCGTTGGTATAAACGATATGACAGCTTAATTGTTTGGTTAATTTAGGCGTATCTAAATAACTGAATTTCTGCGGATTTTCATCACCTTTTTGTTCTTCCATTTTGGAATAGTCCAGGCTTCTTCCATCTACACGTGGAGGTGTTCCGGTTTTCATTCTTCCTGCTTCAAAACCCAAAGAAACCAATTGCTCAGTGATTCCAAAAGCTCTTGGTTCACCCATTCGTCCGCCGCCTAACTGCTTATCTCCAACGTGAATCAACCCGTTAAGAAAAGTTCCATTGGTTAAAACAACAGATTTAGCTTTGATTTCTATTCCAAGTGAGGTTACAACACCAGCAACCTTATTATTTTCGATAATCAATTGCTTAACCATATCCTGAAAAAAGTCAAGATTTAGTGTGTTTTCCAGAGCTAATCGCCATTCTTCTGCAAACATCATTCTGTCATTCTGCGTTCTTGGAGACCACATTGCTGGACCTTTAGATAGATTCAGCATTTTGAACTGGATGGCAGATTTATCAGCTACAATACCGGAATAACCGCCCATTGCATCAATTTCTCTCACAATTTGTCCTTTGGCAATTCCTCCCATCGCAGGATTACAGCTCATTTGTCCAATGGTTTGCATATTCATTGTGACAAGGAGCGTTTTTGAACCAAGATTGGCAGCAGCAGCAGCAGCCTCGCAACCTGCGTGACCAGCGCCAACTACAATTACGTCATATATTTTGCTTATCATATTCTATATTTTAAAGGTAATGTTTCACGTGGAACATTGACCATAATATTGTAACTAGCCCCGATTGTAGCGGTTACCCCGCAACTAGCTTTGGGAAAAGCCTTGGTGTGAGGAGTATGAGCGGAAAGCGGGAATTAGCTCCTAAAAATTCTTAAATTGATTGATATAAAAATCTTCTTTTGCCCGCATTTGGATTTGTTCTTCTTCGGTTTTATCCTTGTATCCGCAAAGATGAAGAATCCCGTGAGCTAAAACTCTGTTGAATTCTTTTTCAAAATCCTGAGACAGGGTAGAAGCATTGTCCAAAATGCGCGGCAAAGATACGAAAATATCTCCCGAAATGGTTTTTCCCTTCACGTAGTCGAAAGTTATAATATCTGTGTAATAATCGTGATCTAGATAATCCTGATTGACCTTGAGAAGATAATCATCATCGCAAAAGATGTAATTAATGTTTCCAGGTTTTTTATTTTCTGAAATGATAAGGTGTTCCAACCATTTTGTAGTGGTTGGATTAATATGTTTTGAGTCTGTGTTTTCGAAAAAGTAGTTTATCATTGTATTAAAACCAATGCCCTAGGATGACACTGAAGACGCCTTTATGCTTGTTAAGTGATTTGCTGAAATTAACCTTTATCTGGCCAAATGGAGATTTATATCCTGCGGTGAGGCCTATTGAACTGTAATTGAGTTTTACGGCTTCATCAAATTTTATTGAACTAAATAAGTTTGCAATGCTAAAATTGGCTGTCAGAAAGTAGTTTTTATCAAAACGGAACTGAAAATCATTGGAGGCCAAGAAGATGTTATTATCTGCAAGTGAGGCAAACTGATAGCCTGCGAAACGCTTGAAATTAACTATTGGCTGATCGAACAAACCGCCGATTCTATAATGATAAAAAGTAGGATTGTTTTCGCCAATTGTAATTCCTCCGAAAAGATTAAGCCTGTATGTTAAAAGTTTTGAAATGAAAAAATTCATTTTAATATCTGCCTTTATGGTAATTGGTTTCTTCTCCAGATCTGAATTGAAAAGATCTATAATTTTTCCTTCAGCATTCAGGTAAAAACCTTTTGTTGGAAAGTCTTTGTCATTTTGAGTATCACTTTTCAGGAAAACGTACGGGTTGAGATGTCTTTCTGCTTTATCATTCTGACCGTTTTTTTCATTTTCAAAATAATCGTGGCTGAAACCACCTCCCAGAGCGAAACGGTCTTTCCATACTGATTGTATAAAAACCTCGTTTCGGAACCATTTCCAGCTGTCTATGGTGTTATTGGAAAAGTTTTTGAGATCGAAGCTCATTCCGGAAGAATAGAGTCCAAAACCGGGAATATAGCCGTTATCTATAAAATAATTAAAGTAGTATCTGGGGTTATCACCAACAACTATATCCAAAGATAAATTTGAGTTTCTGAAAAGAAGGCGTTTTGCTGAGTAATTCAATAATAAGCCGGTTTTAAAAATCTCATCATAATGCAATCCGAATTTCAGAAAATGTCTGGCTTCATCTTCTGTAACATACAGCTTGAGATAATTTCTGTTATCTTGCTGAATAATGTCATAGTTAATAAACTTATAATTGTTGGTCGCATATAGTTTATCTATCATTTTATTGACACTTCCGTAGGTTTGCATAGACGGAAGTGTAAGACCCATTTTCCCTCGTATGTAATTGGATTTATAGATTCTCGCATTTTCTACAGCCAGACTATCTATTTTGTAAACACTGGAATATACAGGATTAATGGACGATCTAATCCGCTCAAAATTCCGCTTTGGTAGCTCTTTCAGGATATCTACGTATCTCAAAGCTTCTACATAGCCGCTATCTAGGATTTGCCGTTTGTTATCATAACTAGTAGCGGTAATTCCTGAAAGATCCGGTTTTATATTGATATCTGTATATTTATATTGATTTATTGTTTCTTTTTTGATTCCAAAATCAATGATCTGATTCATGATCGAAATAACACTATTCAGGTTTTCCCTTTTAGCTAAAGGCTGATTAAGATCTACACCGATAACGATATCAATTCCTTTATCTTTCAAAGGTTTGGAAGGAAAATTTACACTCATAGCACCATCTACATAGATGCTGTCACCTATTTTTACAGGTTCCAAAAGCGATGGAAAGGCAGAACTGGCGAGAATGGATGAAACCAAATCTCCTTTTTCAAAGATCTGCATCTGTCCGCTTTCTATGTTAGTGGCAATACACATAAAAGGGATAGGCAGCTTGGAAAAATCATCAATATTAGATACGTTTTTCAATAATTCCTTCAAAAGATAAACGTTTCTCTGCCCTGTGCTAATAGATGAAGGCAAAGATACTTTACCATTTCTCAGTGGAACAGTAAGGAGATATTTATCAACACTTTTGCTAAAGAATGAAGTTTCCTGACGTGGTTTGGGATCCGTAATGAGCGAATAAAAATCCGTATCCATTACTACTTTTTCAATGTCTTTGCCAGTGTAACCTGCAGCATAAAGTCCGCCAACAATGGCTCCCATACTTGTTCCCGAGATATAATCAACTTTAACTCCTAAGGAATCCAGGACTTTGAGTACGCCAACGTGTGTAAATCCTTTTGCTCCACCTCCGGAAAGAGACAGTCCTATTTTAGGGTTTTTTGGGATGACAAGGTTTTCTTTTATCTGAGAATAACTTGCCAGATAAGCGAAAAAACACATCAAATAAAAAATCTTCCTGATCATTTGTTAATCTTTTATATAAATTCTTTTGACTCGTGGAGAAATTGAAGTTAAAACTTCATAAGTAATTGTACTACAATATTTTGAAAATTGCTCCAAACTTGGATTTGAGTTGAAGATTGTAACTGAATCGCCTTCTTTAGCTATCACATTATCTACATCAATCATCATCATATCCATACATATGCTACCGACTATGGGACAAAGTTGGTTATTAATGCCAACACTACCGACTTTATTGCTTATTAATCTGGGGATTCCGTCTGCATAACCTACAGGAATTGTTGCAATTTTTATGTCGTGATCTGCTCTGAATCTTCTGCTGTAACCTACTGATTCCCCAGCTTTTATATCTGATATTTGTGAAATAACAGTTTTGAAACTGACAGAATGCTGCAATTGTTTCTTAATTTCAGGATTAGGAGTTTCTCCAATCATTCCAATTCCGATCCTAACCATATCATACTGATAATCAGTATAATTTGTAATTCCTGAAGAATTCAGAATATGCCTGATTGGCTGATATCCAAGTCTCTCAATCAAATATCTCGAATTGTGTTCAAAAGTTTTTAATTGATTCAATGTGTATTCTTTTTCTTCAGGCATATCCGACGATGATAGATGACTGAAAATACTGTGAACTTTCACATTCATTGTATTTAATTTTTCAATTAATTCATCCAACTCAAAATCGTTAAAACCAAGACGATGCATTCCTGTTTCCAATTTGATATGAATTGGATATTTCTGCTGATTTCCTGATTTGTTTAATTGTTCATTGAATAATTCTAAAACCCGCAGACTATAGATTTCCGGTTCCAAATTGTATTCAATAACACTGTCATAACTGTGCTGTTCAGGATTCATTACAATGATAGGTGTCGTAATTCCTTTTTTTCTGAGCTCAACACCTTCGTCGGCAAATGCAACTCCAAGATAATCGATATGATGATGCTGTAAAAACTCTGAAATCTCATAACTTCCTAATCCATATGCATTTGCTTTTACCATTGCCATCATTTTGGTTTCTGGTTTTAGCAATGATTTATGAAAATTAATATTGTGAAGAATCGCATTAAGATTGATTTCCAGAACTGTATCGTGTTTTCTAAGTTCAAGAATTTCCTTGATTTTTTCAATCTCAAATTTTCTTGCGCCTTTCAGAAGAATTACTTGATTTTCTAAATCATTAATTAATTTACTTTCAATAAATTGAATGGTATTATTAAAAGTAAAAGTCTCAGAGGTAAAAAGCTTGTAGAATGCACTTATTTTCTCACCAATCAAGAAAACTTTATCGAATTTTTGTTCATTTACCAACTCAGAAACTTCGGAATATAATTCTTGCGAATTTTCATTAGAATCTAAAATATCCGTCAGAATCAGAGATTTTTTTGGTTTGTTATACTCGCTTATAAACTGAAATGCAATTTTCAAAGAATCTAAATCCAGGTTATATGAGTCATTGATTATCAAATTATTTCTAATACCTTCGATACTTTCCAAACGCATTTCGACCGCCTTGAGCGCATCGATTTTTTCTCTGATTTTGAGGTTTGACAACTGGAGCTCTTTCAAAATTCCAATCAAAGCCAGAACATTGGTAAGGGTTGCTTCATCTCTTTGATAAATCGGAAGCGAAAATTCTTCTTCAAAATATTTGATTTTAATATCCTGATTTCGGTTAATTACATCCGAAATGATTGTGATATTATTATTAATATTCAATCCGTAAGATATTAATCTTTTACTTGAGTATAAATTATTTATCAAACTAACTGTCAATTCATTATCAGCATTATAAAAAATAACATCAGATTGTGTGAAAAGCTTTAATTTTTCATCGATTAATTCTTCTTCAGAGTCGAAGTTAGCAGAATGTGCGGTTCCGATATGTGTCAGTAAACCGATCTTAGGATGGAAAACATTTTCCTGCTTTTCCATTTCTCCCGGCTTGGAAATTCCAACTTCGAAGATTCCTAATTCATGTTTTTTATCAATTTGTAACAATGATAGAGGCAAACCAATTTGAGAATTAAAACTTTTAGGACTTTTCACAGTTACAAATTCATCGGAAAGGCATTGATAGAGCCATTCTTTCAGAATCGTTTTACCATTGCTTCCAGTAATTCCAATCGAATTGATATCAGAATGTTCAAAATGATATTTGGCAAGAGTTTGTAGAAATGCAACCGAATCTTTTGTAATGATTTGATTGATAGAATCATTATCAATTTGATGTTCAGTAATAATCGTATCAATTCCTTTTTCTGTAACAGAGTCTATATATTTCTGACCAGAATTTTTCTTGGTATTAATCGCAAGAAATGCAGTATTTCTGGCAGAATAAATAGTACGACTGTCAAAAGCGATGTTTTTGATTTTGGTTTCGCCATTTCCTATGATTTCGGAATTGGTGATCTGTGCAATTTCTTTTGCTGTGTAATTCATTGATTATAAATCGTCTATCACAAATTTTTTATCTTCGTCCTGATAGTTATTGTAAAGTCTCAAGACTTTCAAATAATCAGATTCCAATTTGTAAATTAAAGTTGTTTGTTCCGTGATGAGAAGCTTGTTGTAATTTGGAAATTTTTCCAGCTTTTGGAAAGTTACTTTTTTATCTAAAATCAATCCTAATTTATGATTGAGAATATTGATAAAATTCTGATATTCCCGGTAAGTAAATCTACTGCCAATATAATCTTCTATCTGCTCCAAATCTGCGAGCGCAAACTTAGACCACCTGATTTCCATACTTTTTCAAAAAACGTTCTTCAGAAATTTTCATCACGTCATCGTGGGAAAGATAGATTCCATTATCAAAATCTTTTTCAGCGTCTTCTAAAGTTTGTAAAAGAGAAGTTTCCGGGTCAATGATTTCCGCAATTTTCAACAACTCTTCCGGATTGAACTTCTTTTCTTTCATTTTTCTAAAAAAAGTTGGTTCAGAAATCCCGCTTTTCTCAATGATGTACTTGAGTTTAAAAGGCGAATTTCTCAAAATCTCATCAATTGAATTGCTGATTTTGATATAATTTTTAATTTCTAATATCATTTTATGATAGTTTTTACTATTAGAATTTATACAAATCTACAACAATTATTGATACTCATCTTCTTTTTTATTCAAAACTTCCTCCACAAATATTCTTCTGCTCACCGCATCATAAGCTTCAGTCTCTCCCAATTCCACCAGTTCTGTTCCTGCAGAAGTTCGCATAGAATAGTTGGCAAGATTTCCTGTTCTTCTGCAAATTGCGTGAACTTTCGTCACATATTCTGCGGTTGCCATCAGATTGGGCATCGGCCCGAAAGGGCGACCTAGAAAATCCATATCCAAACCGGCAATCACAACGCGGATTCCGTTATTTGCTAATTGATTGGCAACATCCACAATACTTTCGTCAAAAAACTGCGCTTCATCTATCGCCACTACATCACAATTAGATCCCAATAAAAGTATTTCGGAAGGGCTTTCTACTGCTGTGCTTCGGATTTTGGTCTGGTTATGTGAGACGACATCTTCCTCAGAATATCGCGTATCAATTCTTGGTTTGAAAATCTCTACGTTCTGTCCGGCCATTTCTGCACGGCGCAGTCTTCTGATAAGTTCTTCCGTTTTTCCCGAGAACATGGAACCGCAGATCACTTCCATCCAGCCGCTTTGTTTGGAATGGTTAATTGTATTTTCTAAAAACATTATTAATTTAGCAAAAAATTGTTTTAAACCAATATTAAAAACACTTCGACAAGCTCAGGGTGACACCTCTAATACTAAAAGTTTTGTTTTTAGCGTTGTCAGGCTGAGCTTGTCGAAGCCTTAAATTAGGAACAAAATAGTATATAAAATTAGCAAATTGTTCTTACATTTATATTCATCAAATTTAAGTAAAAATTAATAAGATATATTATGCAAAATTGGCGGGAATCGTACGAAAAAATTTTCGGGGAGATGAAGAATCTTTTGTCAGAATTATCAGAATCTAAAAATTATGAGGAGATTCTGATGAAGGAAAGTGAAATTAATCAGCTTTATCAGAAGTTTTCTTTTCTTAAAGTTTCTCAGAATTTTGAATTTTTATCAACACAAAATGAATCTTTGCAAATTTATGAAAATCAAAGAATAAGCAATGATTCTGACTTATTATCAGTTGCCGACTTTGAAGATGAAAGCAAGGTTGCAGAAATTATTGTAGAAGAAACTGAAACGCTGGATATTTTTGCAAACGTCCCGGAAGTGGAAGAAGTTCATTCTTTTGCTGAAATTGATTCTCAAGAAAATATAGTTGAAGAAATAGTTTCAGAGAATACAACTGAAGGAGTTCATCGATCGGAAGAAATCATCGAAGAAGAAATCGAAACTACAAATGAAGAATTGGTTGAATCAGTTTCAGAAGTGGAAGCTGTTAATGAAATCTTAGCTCAAAATTATCACGAAGAAATTGTGGAAGCCGTTGCAGAAATTGAAGCTGAAGAAGACAATCTTTTGAATGAACCGGCAGAGAAATTGGAGCCTATGCAGGACAGTCAGTTTTCTTTTGCGATGACAAGAGAAGATTCGGCTTCTGAAAAAACTTCGCAAGACGATTATGAAGCAAGGCTTGCTGAAAAAGAAGCTAAGCTGAAAGAATTAGAGGAAAACAGAAGAAAAATCATTGAGTTTTCCAAAGAGAATACAAATAATATAGTGCAAAATCAGGAAGTTCAGCAATCTGAGAATAAAGAAGAACTGCACGACAAGAAATTTAAGCTGGCTCACATCAAAGGATTGAAAATTGCCAAATCATTATTTGATGATGATCATCTGGAGGAAATTGAAAATCCTGTGCCTGTACAGAATTCCGGAAGTCTTCTCAAAAATAATGTTCCGACAGATTATATGGAAGCACCCAAACCAAAACCGGAATTCAAGCTGGATTTGAATGACAGAATTGCATTTTCTCAATATCTTTTTGGTGGAAGTCAAAGTGAATTGAATCAAGTAGTTACAGTTCTTAACTCTTTTGATTCTTTGGATAAAGCTCAGGAATATTTGAGTGATATTTACTACGAAAGAGATTGGAAAAAGGTTGATAATTATGCGCAAAGACTTTGGACTTTGGTGGAAAACAGGTTTTTGTAGATGAGCGGTATTTTATATTTTGTTCCGACGCCTGTTGGAAATCTGGAAGATATGACTTTTCGGGCTGTAAAAGTTTTGAAGGAAGTGGATTATATTTTGTGTGAAGATACCCGAACTTCAGGTGTTCTTCTTAAGCATTATGAAATATCTAAACCTTTGAAGTCCTATCATTTACATAATGAACATCAGACTACTGACAAAGTTGTTCAGGATTTGGAAAATGGGCAAAATATTGCTATTATTACAGATGCAGGAACGCCTGGGATTTCTGATC
>JAEXJU010000132.1 GCA_023448955.1 Bacteroidota bacterium | reverse complement strand
AACCAATACATGAAACCGCCCGGAAATCCATTTTTTTTGTAACGTTTCCTTTTCTGTAGCCGGCAATCCGGCGTGATAAAAATCTACGTTTGGAAAATTATTATTTTTTAAAAAATCAGTTAAAGCTTCTGCTTCTTTTCTTGTTCTGGAATAGATAATTCCCGAAGCCGGATTTTGCTTTAAAAACTGAAGTATTCTGTTATATTTATCCGATATATTTTCTACAATTATATTAAGGTTATCTCTTCTGAAGCTTTGTCTGAAAATCTTTGTTTCATGAAGACCTAGTTTGCCTGATATTTCATTTACAACTTTATTGGTTGCTGTAGCTGTGAGTGCAAGACAAGGCACTTTTTTAAATTCCTGTCTAAATTGTTTTATATTCTGATAACTAGGACGAAAATCTGAACCCCATTCGGAAATACAATGCGCTTCATCTACTGCTAAAAAAGATATCTGAATGTCCTGGATATTTTTTAAAAACAACTGATTTTGTAATCGTTCAGGAGAAACATAAAGAATTTTTATTAATCCGTCTTTACATTTATTATACACAACTTCTTCTTCGAATTCGTCTAACTCGGAACTGAGTAATTCTCCTTCGATTCCTAATGATTGAAGCATAAGAATCTGGTCTTTCATCAAAGCTAAAAGTGGAGATACTACCAAGCAAACACCTTCTAAAACCAATGCAGGCAACTGATAACAAAGGGACTTTCCTCCGCCTGTTGGCAAAAGTGCAAGAGTATCTTTTCCGGAGATAATGGATAAAATTATTTCCTTTTGAGAAGATCTAAAATCATTATAACCCCAAAATTGTTTTAGGGTATCAATGATTAATTTCTCATTAGAGTTTACTGGAGAAAGCATCTGTAAATTTACTTAAATAATGCACAAAAAAAACCGCATCACTGCGGTTTTTATTTTATTGAACTTAGAATTTTTATTTCGCTTCGAAATATACTCTTCTGTTTGCTCTGTTTTTCCATTCTTCACACTTTTCGGCAGGATCACATTCCGGATAAAGCAGATTTTTCTCTCCTTTACCAATAGCTTCCAGTTTTTTGCCGTCTGCTCCATTTTCGATCAAATAATTTTTGACATTATTTGCTCTCTTTTCAGATAATTTCTGGTTGTATTTGTCGGTACCTCTTGTATCTGTACCGCCAATAACTTTAAAATTAGCTCCTGAAGCATTGATATAATTTATAGCTTGAGTAAGAATTGGCGTATTAGAAGGAAGAATTCTATCAGAATCTAAATCAAATTCAATTCCTTTTAATAATCTTTCGCTGTCTGTAACAACACCTGTCTGAGGTGTAGAAGTATAAGGACATCCGTTGTTTTCAACAGGACCTGGAACAGTTACACATTTATCGTTAAGATCGATAACTCCATCCAAATCTATATCAAGAGCAACTCCGGCGCCATCAACTCTTGCTCCGGCAGGAGTATCAAGTTGTCTGTCCCAATCATCACAAACACCATCATTATCAGCATCGCCTTTTTTACAAACTTCTATATCCTGAGTTTTATCATTAAGAACATCAAGTTTATAATAGATTTCCTGCAACGGATCGTGCCACATCAGATGTGATTCATGTTTACCTAGCTTAAATGTTAAACCTAAAGTTCCGTTGAAAAAATTATCGGAAACCTGATCTTCTATTAAGTTATATCCATTTTGTCCAACACCCGCTCCATCAAACTCATCATCACCTGTAACCACATACATCAAACGACCTTCGATATCAATCCTGTTATTGACCTTAAATTTAAGACCTGCACCAGCCTGACCAAAAAGAGACCCTAATTTAAATGGTTTTGATTCATAGTTCAAAACTTGATTAAATTCAGTTCCGGGATCTTGTCTGTAAGATCTATATGCTAAAGTTCCTATACCAGCATAACCATGAAGAGCCCATCTGAATGGAGACTTATTATCTACTCTTCTTAGCAAGTTGGAAAAATTAACATCACCAAGAATTGAGATTGCATCATATTGTGTTCTTCCGGCAGGATAATTCCCCGCCAAAGCTTTATGATCTTTTGTATTGATTTGTCCTTGTCTGGTTTCACCTCTGTCGTATTGTAGATTGATACCAAACGCGTGGGTAATTGCTTTATCAATACTAATATAAGCCGAATATCCAAATAGATTTTTACCATTTCCGTTCTTAATAGACGTCATATCTGCTGACTGAACTAAAGGAACACCTGCACCAACGGATATAGACCAATCATTGAATCTTTTTGAAGCCTGTGTAAATGGCGAAACATTCTGAGAACCTGAATTAGCATCTGTTGATGCTTTCTGGCCTGCCAAACTCATAGGCAACAATAAAGCTACGGCTGCTAATGATAATAAATTTTGTTTCATATTTTAATGTTTTTTTGCTTAGTTAATTATCTAGCTACAAAATATACCCTTCTGTTAGCTTCGTTTTTCCATTCTGGACATTTCGTAGCAGGATCACACTCTACATACTTCAAGTCCTCTTTTCCTCTCCCTTCTGCAG
>JAEXJU010000097.1 GCA_023448955.1 Bacteroidota bacterium | reverse complement strand
CGATAAAGGAATATACAATGCAATGAATAAAGGGATATCTAAAGCCACTGGCGAATATCTGATCTTTATGAATAGCGGCGATCGTTTTTCTGCTCCGGAAATGCTTGAGAAAATTATTCCTCATTTTAATGATGAAGACATTGTTTACGGAAATGCTTATTACGAACTAGCAAACCGTAAAAAATATGAATACAGAATACCTTCCAAAATAACTGTCGGAAGTTTATTGAAAGAACCAATCTGTCACCAGTCTGCTTTTTTCAAAAAAAATCTTTTTGAAAAATACGGAATGTATGATGAACGTAATAAAATAGCCTCCGACTGGACCTTTATGATGGATCTTTTCATTCATCATAACATTTCTCAAAAATACATTAATGAATTTATCAGCATTTTTGAAAAAACAGGCATCAGCAATACCAATACAGATCTAAGTTTAAGCGAACAAAAAAAATACCTCGCAGAAAATGTTTCGGACGAGATACAGAATATGGCCAGATATTTTGATGAATATTCGAAATTCTACAACGGAAAACCTGGAACAGTGCTCAGAAAACTAAAAGATAAAATATACAGCATCATTTACAGAAAAAGAAATTACGAAAGAAAATACATTGATTAGATTTTCAATAAAGGATTGATATATTTCGGAAATTTACCATATAGTAAAAAAGCCTTATCAAACTTCATTTTATAAAGATAATATGCCATCAATGGATTGAGTGAAAACCATTCTTTATCCGAAAATTCTCTTGAAAATTTTTTTTTCAGGCTGGAATAAAACTTTTTGAAAGTAGAAAAATCCAGCTGGCAAACATTACTGAGAATAGTATAATTTGCAAAGTTTTTAAGATACTGAGAAATCAACATTGTCCTGTCATACAATTTTTTCTCTCTGGCAATTTTTAGTTTTGTGGTGAGAATAATCAGATAATGTTCTATATTTTTTATCCCGACAGTTGCTGTCATAGAATTTGGGTTTGAAAGCGAATAATACTTATACGTCTCCTGATCCAAAAAATTAACCTTTTCAGCTGCAATAGCTGTTTCAAAAGCCCAAAGTTCATCTTCGTGAAGAAGGTCATCCAAAAAAGTCAGATGGTTATTGATTAGGAAATCTCTTTTGTACAATTTATTCCAAGCTGTAACAGCCCATTCTCCCAAGAGAAATCCTTCAAGAATCTCAGTTTTTTCATAAGTATCTTTCTTATTTTTTAACCGATGATAATTACTTTCTTTTGGAACATCATTGAGCAAAAAAAGGGTTTTGCCGATGACAATATCCGGGTCATTCTCTGTTTTGTCAATAAAATACTGAAGAGAAAAATCATCTACCAACGTGTCATCATTGTCCATAAAAAGAATGTAGTCTCCCGTTGCGAGCGTTATGCCTTTATTTCTGGTTTTACTCAGTCCCAAATTGACTTCATTATTAATAATTTTAAAATCAACTGATTGGTTTGACAACACATAGCTAGTCAATACATCCCAGGAACGGTCTTTACTTTTATCATTAATAACAATAAGTTCAAAATTTTTATAAGATTGATTTTTAATAGAATCCAGACATCGTACTATGTAGTCTTCCGCATTATACAAAGGGATAATAATTGATATTTTTTTCATCATTTCCGAAATCTTTTTTCTATTAAAACTTTTAGGATAAGAAATGGATTTAGGCCAAAATACTTTTTCCAGAAACTCTGGTTGGACTTACCTGCAATGTCCAGATAAGTTTTGGCGAGATCAAGTTTTTCATCAGAAGAAACACGATCGTAGCGCAACCTTTCTTTGATATTGAGTAATGCGCCATTTGGATTATTAAGCAGCATTTTATAAAAATTCTTAGTCAATCCATCCGGAAGATAATCACCAAATGCCATTATCTTATCTGTAAAAAGAATCTTGTACCGCCTTTCTATTCTTCTAAATATCAACGATTCCTGGCAAAATTTTTCTCCCGGAAACTCAGGAAATAAGAATTTTTTATGAATTTCTGTTTTGAAACAAAAAACCATTTCTCCGGAAAATTCCCATTTATAATTTGATCTTCCAGATACAACCCATTCTTTTTTTCCAAACCGATTAAAGTCTGGTTCTTCTTTTCCGGAATAATGGATAAATGTAAATGCAGCGATGCTCTCATCATTTTTTATTTTTAATGAAAGTTTTTCCATCTCGGAAACAGCAACTTCTGAGAGATAATCATCACTATCTATGACACAGAAATAATCTGTCTCTGTGTTTCTAAGCCCATTATTTACAGCTACATGTTTTCCTTGGTTTTCCTGAAATATATACTGAATCTCTAAATGATTTTCATCCATGAATTTTTGAACCAGAGCTTCAGTTTCATCGGAAGAACCATCATCTATTATCAGCCACAAAAAATTCTGATTAGTTTGTTTCTTTAGACTATCATATAGCTTTGAAAGAATGAAAGCCCTGTTAAATGTGGGTGTGCATATGGTAAGAAACTTTTGCATTATGGTAGATTTAGCGGTTCATAATCATCATAATCCAAAGCATATTTAAGCCAATTTATAATGCCGTATTTTTCAACTATTCGTCTATCAATCCTATGATAAGGTCTCTTCATAAACTCATCAAGCCCTGTAAAATCTTCAAAATCTGTAATGAAAATATTGTCGGGATGATAAAAATCGTAGTTTTTGAGATTAAAATTATTGGAAACAAACTTCTGTTCCTGATTCAAACATTCGAAAAAACGAAAAGCCACACCATTATGTGTACTCATTTTAAAATCTACTACAGCTCTGGCTTTCTGGGTATAAGCCTGGTTTTCAGCCAGCGTTATTCCCTTGTGTTGCAGGCTTATGGAGTCTGTTTTGCTCTCTTCCCGAAATTCCGGAATTGTCAATATAGCCTTGAATTTTAGATCATTTTTTTTAGAATAATTTTCGATATTCTGCGCCCATTCTATCCTTTCCTTCAGACCTACCCCTACATAAAACAGATCAAACTCTTCCTCATCAGGATTGTGACGTACATTTTTTGTGTAATGGAAAATCGGCAAAGGCAAAAGTTCGTATTGCGGATAGTTTCTGATGTCATTCCCGTCAAAAACCAGCCTCCTGTCAAAATATTTATAAAAGTCAAGAATTTTGGGATACATATCTATCCCGTCCCATTGGTAACTCACCATTTTTTTGGTTTGATTTCTGACTTTTCTGATAAGTTTTTCAGAATACATATCTGCTCTTATAAAAAAAGCAATATCATAAGATTTTTTCTTAAGTCTATTTTCTGCAAACTTTTCAAAGTTTTGTTTTTCTTTTCGAATGAAGTAATTTTTATCCTTCAGAATCAATCTTGAAAAGATATTTCCGATTTTGTGAACAATTGAAGTCTTATTGATTGCAGGAGGTAAAGAATCTATCAATACATCTACATCGAAACCCATTTGTAAAAGAGAATCAACAATTGGTTTAGACAGATTTAGATTTTTATTGATGTATAATATCCTCATGGATTAAATTTATCACGTGTTTCACAAAATTATCGGCTAAATTATGCTTTTTTTGTACTTTTACAAATTGAAATTCTCTTTTACGACAGAAGTTTTAGATAATTTTTCAAAATACAAAAACAAAAACAGATGATTCCAGTTACAAAACCATTTTTACCGCCCCAGCAAGTTTATCAGCATTATTTAGAAGGTATTTGGAAAAGGCAATGGCTTACCAATATGGGACCACTTGCCAATGATCTGGAGATGAGACTGAAAGATCACCTGAAGCTAAATCATTTATTATTTGTTACCAATGGAACCGTTGCTATACAAATGGCAATCAAAGCGTTGGAATTACAAGGTGAAATTATAACTACACCTTTTTCATTCGTTGCAACCACCAGCTCTATAGTATGGGAAAATTGCCATCCGGTTTTTGTAGATATAGATCAAGATTCTTTAAATATTGATGCAGATAAAATTGAAGCTGCCATCACAGAAAAAACTTCAGCCATTCTTGCAACTCACGTTTACGGAAATCCCTGTGATGTAGAGAAAATAGAAGACATTGCAAAAAAGCATAATCTGAAAGTTATTTATGATGCTGCACACGCTTTCGGCGTGGAAATCAATGGGAAATCTATATTTGAGTTTGGTGATATTTCCACCTGTTCATTACACGCCACTAAACTTTACCATTCTACAGAAGGTGGACTTATTGTAACAAAAGATCCACATCTGCTTAAAAAATTAGCATACATCAGAAACTTCGGATTTGATGGGCCAGAAAGCTTTGCCGAACTTGGCATCAACGGTAAAAATTCGGAATTTCACGCAGCAATGGGACTGGCAAACCTGAGATATATTGATTCTATAAACAAAAAAAGAAAAGAACTGACAAAGGAATATGATCATAAGCTACAGAATCTAAAGGCAACGAGACCTATCTGGCATCAAGATTCTGAAAATAACTATTCCTACTATCCTATCGTTTTTGAGAGTGAAGAACTAATGCTTAAAATCATAGAACACCTCAAGCTTCACGAAATTTTTACAAGAAGATATTTTTATCCGTCGCTATCTCATTCTTTGCCTTATGTAAAGTCAGAAAGCAATCTTCCTGTAACGGAAGACATTGCAAAACGTGTGCTTTGTCTGCCACTTTACTATGATCTTACCTTGGAGGAAGTTGATTTGATATCAAGATTAATGCTTAGAATTCAAAATAACTAAATTATGCTAATCATTGGTGCAAAGGGATTTGCGAAAGAAGTTCTGGAAATTTTTCATCAGAAGGATGAGACAGAAAATCTGCACTTTTATGATGACGTAACTGTTGATGGTTCTGATTTTCTTTATCATCAGTTTAAAGTTCTGAAAAATGAAGAAGATGCATCCCTGCTTTTTAAAAACAATCCAGAATTTGTTTTGGGGATTGGACATCCGCATCTGAGATTTAGATTGGCAGAAAAATTTCAGAATCTGGGCGGAAAATTAACCTCATCAATTAGTAAGTTTGCGGAAATCGGAAGTTTTGGAGTTGAAATAGGCAATGGATGCAACATATTAGGCGGCGCAAAAATATCCAATGATGTCATTATAGGAAAAGGAACCATTATTTACTACAATTCTATCATTACACACGATGTCACAATCGGCGATTTTTGTGAGATATCACCAGGCGCAACACTTTTAGGCAGATGCAAAATCGGAAGTTTTGTAAAAATTGGAGCTGGTGCCATCATTTTCCCAGATGTAATTATTGGAGATAACTCTGTGATAGCTTCCGGAGCGGTTGTCAGAAATGATATCCCCGAAAATGCAATGGCAGCTGGTGTGCCGGCCGAAATCAAAAAAATATTTTAAAATTGAAGAAAAAATCGATTCTTTTCATTGCTGATAAACCTGACTGGGCTTATCATAATCTTATCAAAACTTGGGGAGATGGACTAGAAGACTTCGACTGTTATGTTACTTTCGAAGAATATTTTCTCATCAAGGCAAAAGATTTCTCTTTTTCTGAGAAAATCCTGACCGGTTTTATCAATCTTTTTAAGAATGATGATAAAAAACACATTATCGATTCATCTTCCAAATTCTCCTATCCGAAATATAAAAATCCGCCTGTTTTTGAAGTTAATAGCGGTAAAGAAGTTAAAAAAACACATTTTGATATTATTTTCGAATGTGCATTATACTTTCAGTTTATGGCCGTTTTTCCTTTTACGTCGGAAAAAAAATTTATCGGAATCTATACCGATTCTTATCCGCACGAAGGTCCGAGTTTCGACAAAAAGACAAAAACCGATCTTAAAAAATTGTCACGTCAGGAATTTTTTGATAAATATCTGAAGCCGTATGACGGAATAATTGTCGGTAGTTCTGGTTTATATGATGATTATAAGAACCTTACCAATAAAATCACTTTTGGGAACGGAATTTATCTTCAGAATGAATTTCAGGAAAATAAAAACATTGGCGAAAAAGAAGGCTTAACAATCGGTTGGACTGGAAATCCGAACCGATCTATGAAAGGTTTCCGGGAAGTGATAGAACCCGCTGTTGAAGCTGTGAACAAAACTGGTCGAAAAGTAACTCTCAAAACAAAATTTTCCGGACCATACAAAGATCTGCTATCATTTTATACGGATGTGGATATGATTGCCATCGCATCAGAAGCAGACACTGGCCCATCTTTATTTGCTGAAGCGAGTCTTTCAAAAGTCCCTGCGATCTCTACAAAAATCGGCTTCCCAAAAATGATTATTGAAGACGGTCAGAATGGAATCTTTGTTAATAGAGATATTGACGAAATGAAAAATGCCATTATTAAATTATACGACAACCGAGATCTTTTGAGATCTTTTTCTGCGAGAATCAAAGAAGATTATATCAAAGTTCTGGATAACAGAATTTCTATTGAGAATTTTAAAAAACTATTTAGTTAACACATATACAAATGATTGGAACAATAATCTGGAGATTGAAAGAGGCTGTTGCTGTTTTTCTTGGAAAAAAGAAAACACAGAGAGAAATGCCCAAACAAAACTTTCCGGAAAAAAATCTGAAAACCCTGAAGCAATTTCACGTTTCGGATGAAAATCTGAAACGATTCTTGTCCGGACTATCGATTGAATTTATCTTCAGCGAATTTAATGAAAACAGAGTCAATGCCGGCGGTGCAGATCTCAGTCAGCATCTGAGACTGGATCCAAGCCTCAGTACACTAAAACAATATTTTCCCCAGGCAAAATATACAGTGTATTCGGATTTCGATCTGAAAATTGATGGTGTTGATCTGAAGAAAGTTGAGAATCCTGTTTTACAGGACAAAAAAGATCTGAAAAGACATTTTTATCATTTGGCAGATTATTATAAATTTCGTGGAATGCTAGATTCTGAAGCGGATATTGCAATCTCCATAGATTCTGATA
>JAEXJU010000033.1 GCA_023448955.1 Bacteroidota bacterium | reverse complement strand
GCAGAAGGTTATTCTACTTTAGCGGAAGCTTATTCTATTTTAGCGGAAGGCTATTCTATTTTGGCGGAGGCTTATTCTACTTTGGCGGAGGTTTAGTTTGGTTTTTAGGGAGACTTACATAATGCCTTGTAGGATTGTAACTGAACTTTGTGGATTTAAGCCTTGTCAATCTTAAAAACTTCTATCACTAAATTTGATACACCTGTTATGACTCTCAATCATTTAAGCTATCTTTTTTCTATAAAAATAAACGAGAGCAGGATTACCTGCTCTCGCTTTTTAAATCTATTGTTATTATTTTAATTGATTTTCAATAAGTTAATAAAATAAAAGTGGTTTATCACTAAGTTTGATACGTTACCAGATTAATCCATATAATCTTTTGAAAACTTTACTCCTTTCTTTTCTAAACGGCTTTTGATTTCTTCTGATTTTTCTTGGGGTGATATCAGTATAACTTCATCTTTATTATTAAAAACAATCCTCCACATATTTGTATTATAATTATATGGATATTTAGCCAAGTTAAAATCTTTCATTGGTAGCTTTTCCAAATTTATAAAAGTGGATTCTAAAAAAGATGTATTTAAGGATTCATCTATTATAGTCTTATATCCTCCTAATAAATAAACATTTGAATATTTAAAACCCGATAAAAATTTTGGATTTACTAAATAAGTATATACCCAATAATCTTTTTTATTTGTGTTTTTATTAGAGCCTACCACTAATATATTTTCTTTACTGTTTATAACAGGATTGTTTTTACTATAATCGATATACGTTTCAATAAATGGAATTATTGCCTTATTCTTTTGACTTTTACAAGAAAATAATACTATAAGACAAATACAAGTCAGAACTAATTTTAGTTTATTTTTCATTTTGTTATTTTCTAATACTACCTGTATAGGTCGCTGTTGTGTTATTATAATTAATATAACCTTTTCCAGGTGAAGGCCATTTCCAAGTACTATAAACATTCGTAGATTTGTATATAGGATTATTAGCTGAAAAAGTAGCGTCTTCAAACGGACTACCTGTTACAATTCTGTTAAAAGAAAGATTTCCCGTTTTTTTATCAAATCTAGAATCGAATCCTCCAGGAGCCAGAGCTTGTCCCATTGGATGAGAGTGGTCATAAATTGCGGACGTTGCATCCCCAATTATGTGAAAGCCATTTCCACCAGTCAAATTTCTACTTCCAATCATATTATAAGCACTAACACTAACATTCGCTAAATGACTAGTTCCGATAACATTAGAAGAAAAACCATCTGAAAAACTAAATGTATCCCTTGTAAACTCAACACCAGTATTTTCCGCCGCAAATTCAAAAAATTGTTTTGCTACATCATCATTTTGTATTTGTAAAAAAGTATATTCACTACTTCCTGTTTCCGCTCCTTGTCCAGGTGTGTTAATGTTAAGCGTTGTTGCTTCGCCTATTTGGGAATCTCCTGTAGGATTACTTTCAGACACATTTGTACGTGCAATTTGTATAGATGCAGAACCGTCTTCATTTGTAATAGTATCATAGGCATTATCGTCTTTTGTTCTTTCTATAGTACCATTATTGAAAATCTTAATCTTATCCTCATTCTGCATTCCATCCGGGTCAACGAAACGCATTGGGTTGTTGTAAGCATAATTGTAAGTTGACCAACGTCTGGAAGTTTCCGCCAACGGATCCACAACACCCCATCTTCCAACATCTGGCATATACATTCTTGCCCCATAGTCGTACATTCCTGTCTCTTGTAACTCCTTACCGTTGTACTTGTAGTTGAACAACGATCCCTGCGCATCAAACACAGAGTAATAGCCCACAAAGTTCATCCCGAAAGGATAGAAATCATTCCTGTCCGCTACTTCTAAAGTATTGGTGTTATCATCTTTATAGTAGCTCACTCTCACATTCCCCAGATGGTCTTTATACTGGTAAATATAACGAGAATTTTCGTAATCATAGTAGCCCTCCGAGGTCGGGAAGTACGAGAGCCCCAGCGTGGCATCCAAAGGGCCACCCGGGTCTGCCACCCTGGCATCCGGCTCGGTAAAGGTTTCCTCCTGCCGTGCATACTTCGCATCCACCGTGGCGGCATCCCGCTCGTCCAGCGCTGTGCGCAGCGCCTCTATCGCACGCGTGGTGTACACAAACCCGTCCAGGTACTCCGTATTGATCGTGTTGCTCCCCGCAGCGTTGTTGATCACCAGCTTCTTGCGAAGCTTTACCCCATCCGCACGGTAATAGAACGTGGAGACATTCGTCTGGGAGATCTGCTCCGGAAGGTTCAGAAAGTTATAGCTGATCCCACTAATCCCCTTGTCCGGCATCTTGGTCATGTTACCGTTCGGATCGTACTCTATCAGCTCGATGTCGCGGATTAACAATCCGTGACTGACAAATTCCTTTAATAAAAGCACGAATTACAAATCCGCGCTTTCGGGTAAAAACAATTGAACATTGAATATTAATAGTTTAATAATTTACTTATCCCGAATTCAGGTTATATTAATGCATAATTATCTTAGAAATTGGTTTGGATATTTTTAGTTATTCATACCTTAAACATCGAACGAGCATCGAACAAGGGATATACAACGGATATAGAATAGATATACAACTATCGAAGAAAGGATATACAAAGGATATAGAAACTTAATATCACAAACATTCAAGGTGTTATAATTCAATTAATTGCGATTTATAATGCGACAAAATTTGGCGTGTTAAGTCGTTTAAAAACAATTAATAGAGTGTTTTTAAAAACAAACAGTTAGAGGTAAGTTTTTATCAATTATCCGTTTACTAACCTAACCTGACTTCGGGTTAAGAAAATTATTCAATATCAATAGGAATGGGCTTTAGCCCATTTTAGTGAAAAAAGAATGTCCGGCTTTTAGCCAAAACTAAAATATGTTTTGGCTAAAGCCTTTTTAATTACATATTTTATACATCGGGCTGAAGCCCGACGCTGTTGATAATGTATTGTTGTTTGATATTCATAAACTTACAGTACATCGTTAACCCGAACTCAGGTTATCCTAATTGAAAATATAATCTCAAAATATTGAGAGCCTGTTTAAATTTTATTTAAAAAAATTTTATTGCTTTCTCTTAATTTTCTTAATTAAAATAAACTTTGTTTGTTTTCTGCTTTAACATTGAGCATTTCAGTGAAATAAGTCAATTATTATTAAGAAATCATCAATTGATTTTCAATAAGAAATTTAAGCTAAATTACCTTAATTTTCTTACTGTTAAAAATAAATTACGAATTTAAACAGCCTCTGAGTCTTTGTTAAGTTTTTATGTCTTTGTAAAACTAAAAACGGTTTATTAAAAAAACCTTAGTGAACTTTGTGTTCAATTATTTTTAGGTCTAAAGCGGACAATCATAAAAAAAATTATAACACGTCAGCTTTTGACGTTACCCCATAATAGCTTTGCTCCATCATTCAGCTGATGAGACAATATATTGATTAACTTAAAAAAACAATTATTATGGGAAAATTATATGACTCATTACTTTCCGGCACCTCCGGCCGAACAGGTCGCATTGTGGTAGCCAATGTCTATGGAAACGAAATCACGAGAGTGAGACCAAAGAAAAGAAGCAGCCAGCCCACAGCCAAGCAGCTGCTGATACAAAACAGGATGAAGCGCTGCGCAGAATTTATGCAGTCTTACCGCGGATATGCCTGCAAACACTTCGGAACAAGAAGCGGGATGAAGTCCTGCTATAATCTAGCGATGACCAACCTGATGGAGAATTTTAACATCAATTATAAGGATTCTGTAATTACACCGGATTATCCGAAGATCTTCTTTTCAAAAGGAAATCTGCTGGCTGCGCTTCCTTTGTCGGCAAAAATTACTGGCAGCCAGATAGAGATATCCTGGCAGAATAATGCGGCAGGCGATACCGAAAGAGAAGCTGACCTGGCACAGATTCTGCTAGCCGCAGAGGACGAAAACCTGACAGCTTTTGTGGAAAATGCCGCTGCTAGATCTGACGGCTCTTTCACTGCCAATATCCCTGTCGGCTTTCAGGGTAAACCGTTGCATATCTGGCTAGCCTTTCGCTCGGCCGATGCTGAGCAGGCTTCCAACTCGCAGTATTTAGGTGTGTTTTCATAAATAAACCCCAGCCGGGCTTTCCGGCTGGGGTTTTTCCGGGTTAAAAAAAGTTAATTTATTTTACTCTGAAAAAACATTAGCCTGTAAAAGATTATCTTTGCGAATTATTTTACTGGATGAAGAAGCTTGTCATTATTCCGACTTATAACGAGAAAGAAAACATCGAAAAGATTATTTCGGCAGTTTTTGCTCTGCAGCAGGATTTCCACGTGTTGGTGGTAGATGATTCTTCACCGGACGGAACGGCTGAGATCGTTAAAAAACTCCGTGAAAAATATCCGTTGCAGCTTCATCTTACAATTAGAAAAATAAAAGATGGGCTGGGCAAAGCCTACATCCACGGTTTTCAGTGGGCGATTCATAACGATTATGATTTTATTTTTGAGATGGATGCCGATTTTTCTCATAATCCAAAAGATCTGACTAAACTTTACGAAGCCTGCAAAAGTGCAGATATGTCGGTGGGCTCTAGATACTCTCAGGGCGTGAATGTTGTGAATTGGCCAATGGGAAGAGTGCTGCTTTCTTACTTTGCTTCAAAATATGT
>JAEXJU010000333.1 GCA_023448955.1 Bacteroidota bacterium | reverse complement strand
CGTTTATTGAGGACAATGTGCTCCGAAATATTTTCGCTCAATATTTTTTGTAAATCTGCTCTGTGAATGGCAATGTTGCAAACTTTGTATTTGTTTTCCAATTTCAAAACATCCGTTTTTGAAATGGTTTTCAGTTTTTTGTCCGTAATGATCAAAGCGTGCATTTTGGTTCCGGCAGTCTCAATTTTTTCTTTCAGTCCGAGTTTGTCGAAAATCTGCATTGCATTTCCAGCCATTGCAATTCCTGCTCCAACCGGTTTTATTTCCGGAGCACTTTCATAGATTTTGAAATCGATGTTTTGTTGCTTTAGAAAATTACCTAAAGTCAAACCGCCAATTCCGCCGCCGATGATTGAAATTGAATTCATTATTTTCTAGATCTCTTAAATTTGTAATGTTGATAGAATAAAGAGAAACTTATTAAAAATGTGATTATAATAACAAACCAAAAAACTGATTTGTCAAATTTATCTGCATTAACAATTTCTATGAGGCAAACTAAACCAGATATAATAGTTATAAATCCATAAAGACCATAATTGTTTTTTTCTTTATCAAAGAAAGGAATATTTCCTCCAGTATAATGCCCAGGATTATACATATTTTTATCCCATTCTTTATAGCCTTCAATTATAGATTCATCTACTTCAACATCATTTTCATCAAGATTTAAACTATTTATAAAATCAAAAACATTTTGATTGTCTTTTTCCTCACAATAAAGAATGTTGTTTTCCCAATCGGCTTCGAACAATATTCCTTTATCTTTTAAACCTTGACAGACAAAATCTAAATTAGACGTAAATTTGAATCGTTTAACCTCAACCATATTAAAAAAAAAGCAGGCTAAAAAACCTGCTTCTAATTTATAATCAAAAATCTTATTTACCAAGATAAGATTTCAGAATCTTACTTCTGGAATTATGTTTCAGCCTTTTAATCGCTTTTTCCTTGATCTGACGAACTCTTTCTCTTGTTAAATCGAAGGTTTCACCAATTTCTTCCAATGTCATAGGATGTTTCCCGTTCAGACCGAAATATAATCTTACAAGATCCGCTTCTCTAGGAGTCAACGTATTCAAGGCTCTTTCAATCTCAATTTGAAGAGATTCAAGCATCAGATCTTTATCCGGACTTGGCGATTCTCCTGAACGTAACACGTCATAAAGGTTAGAATCTTCACCTTCCACAAGCGGCGCATCCATTGATAGGTGACGACCACTGTTTTTCATCGATTCTTTGATGTCTTCCTCGCTCATATCCAGAACTTCTGCCAATTCTTCCGGAGAAGGCGGTCTTTCGTTCTCTTGCTCCAGGTGAGCATAAGCTTTGTTGATCTTGTTGATAGAACCAATCTTATTCTAAGGTAATCTTACAATTCTCGACTGCTCGGCAAGCGCCTGCAAAATCGATTGACGAATCCACCAAACAGCATAAGAGATAAATTTGAAACCTCTCGTTTCATCGTATCTTTTCGCCGCTTTCATCAGACCAAGATTTC
This sequence comes from Bacteroidota bacterium, assembly GCA_023448955.1. Taxonomy (GTDB): domain Bacteria; phylum Bacteroidota; class Bacteroidia; order Flavobacteriales; family Weeksellaceae; genus Epilithonimonas. Next base: position 6,301 of record JAEXJU010000333.1, on the reverse strand, counting down.
CTTCGTTGATTAGATCCGGAAGAGAAAGTCCCTGATTCTGATACTGTTTAGAAACCGAAACCACGAAACGTAAGTTGGCTTTGATCAGTTTTTCAAGAGCAGCTCTGTCTCCGGCACGGATTCTCTGAGCCAAATCTACCTCCTCATCGGCGGTAATCAATTCAACTTTTCCAATCTCTTGCAGATACTTGTCCAGTGATGCGGTTTCCCTGTTGGTAACCTGTTTTGTAATTTTTAATTGTCTCATTATAAAAACCTCATTCTATTAGGTTGCATTATATTATACCATGAGAACATCAAAAAGGTTACAAATATTTTAATTTTATGAGATTCGACTTCAATTTTAACGCATTTTAAAATTAATTAATAAAATTGGGGCAGCTTTATCCGTCTTCCGCTCCCGCTTTTTTTGCCACGCCTTTACCAATGCAAAAAAGAGCTCCGCTCAAGCCGGGCTGCGTGCAATTCAATTTCAAATATTATCTTTATAAATGTACTTCGACTCCGCTCAGTATGACATCTCTGATACTATTCTCAATAATTAAACATTGTCAGTCTGAGCGGAGTCGAAGACTTTTCCAATGAACAATTAAGAATAGCAAAATCTCCATATCATCGAGAAATTATTAATCAATAATGATTTCAAACATACATTTCTCTGTAAATCAATCATTCTTAACAAAAATTTGGGAATCAAAATTCTCAGTGTCAATTGTAATTGTTATTTTTGCCGGATGTTAAAAAATCTGTTCAGAATTTTTATTGGATTAACCTTGTTTTCTTGCGGTAAGGAACCTATTCCAAAGCCGAAAGGAGATCTGCGACTGGAATACCCAAACCCGAAATATCTCAGATTCAACTCACCTTGTAATTATTCTTTTGATTATTCGGATTTTTCCAGAGTAGAAAATGCTAAGGAAAATTGCTGGTATTATATTAATTATCCCAAAATGAAAGCCAAAGTTTTCATTACTTATTTTCCTGTGAAAAATGACTTTGATCTCCATGTGAGAGAAGTAGAAAAGATGGTTTACGAACATACCATAAAAGCCAGTGCTATCGATACAAAATTTTTTCAATACCCGGAAAGAAAGGTTTATGGCAATTTTTATGAACTGAAAGGACAAACAGCCTCTAACATACAGTTTTTTGTTACAGACAGTACAAGACATTTTGTAACAGGTAACCTCTATTTCAATTCCCGGCCACGTCCGGACTCACTCGGGCCGGCTGTAGATTATGTGAAGAAAGACCTTTTACATCTTATAGATTCTTTTGAGTGGAAAAAGTAAGTCCGAAGTTGGAAGTCAGAGGTCAGAAGACTTTCAATTCGGGAAAAAAATTAAAATTAGTTCAGATATCGATTTTTCGGCATCTGAGAAAAAATAAATAAAAAAACTTCGGACATCGGTCTTCCCGCTTCCGACAAAAAAACTTTAAATATGAAATTATTAGCAGTAGGAACTGTAGCATTTGATGCCATCGAAACACCATTTGGAAAAACAGATAAAATTCTTGGAGGTGCAGCCACTTTTATTGGCTTGGCGGCTTCTGCTTTGGAAACTGAAGTAAGTTTAGTTTCCGTTATCGGCGGCGATTTTCCTCAGGAATATTTGGATATGATGACTTCAAAAAATATCAATGTAGATGGCGTAGAAATGGTGAAAGAGGGTAAAACCTTTTTCTGGAGCGGGAAATATCACAATGATCTTAACTCCAGAGATACTTTGGTAACCGAACTGAATGTTTTGGCGGATTTTGACCCAAAAGTTCCTGAACATTCTGCTGATGCTGAAGTTCTGTTATTAGGAAATCTTGATCCTGTAGTTCAGCTTTCAGTTTTGGAAAGAATGAAAACGCAGCCAAAACTGGTTATTCTTGATACTATGAATTTCTGGATGGATATTGCCTGGGATAATCTGATGAAAGTTATCGCTAAAACAGACGTGATTACCATTAATGATGAAGAAGCAAGACAGCTTTCCGGCGAATATTCTTTAGTAAAGGCAGCAAAGAAAATCCACGAAATGGGTCCTAAGTTTGTCATTATCAAAAAAGGAGAGCACGGAGCATTATTATTCCACGAAGGAAAAGTATTTGCAATTCCGGCGTTGCCTTTGGAAGAAGTATTTGATCCAACCGGAGCTGGCGATACTTTTGCTGGTGGATTTGCATCCTATTTGACTAAGAAAGGCGATTTCAGTTTTGAAAGTATGAAAACCGCCATTATAGTTGGTAGCGCAATGGCTTCTTTCACTGTAGAAAAATTCGGAACAGAGAGAATTCAGGAAGTTACAAAACAGGAGCTAAGTGAAAGAATCTTGCAGTTCCGTGAGCTGACTTCTTTTGAATCTGCAATATAACATTTAACCTTACTAAAATTTATCACTCAAAAAAGTGTTATAAATTAATATACAAAAAATGAAGAAGATTTTTTTTCCTGTATTGCTGGCTGTGGCTACGCAAAACCTTTTTTCGCAGTATCTGATTGTTGGGAAAGACAGTATATCGGTAAAAGATTATATCCGAGATAATAAATATGGTCTGGAAAATTCCGGGACGGAAAAATCGGTCAATGCGACGATAGATTTTCTATTGCTTCAGCAACTCGCAAAAGAAAAAAAAGCAGATACGCTTAACTTTTTCGTTAATACTGTAAACCAGAAGCTGTCGGAAATAAGAGAACAGAAGTTTTATCCCAAACCCGTAATGGATCCTTTATTGACTGATTTTGTAACTTCTAATCAAAAGGAAGTTCAGGTTCTGCTCTTCATCAAGGAAAAAAAAGCGGATGACAAAACCGATTATAAATCACTTTACAATCAGGTGAAAACCGGTAAAATGACGATGGAAGATTTTCTTGCAAAAAATGCAAATCCAGAAGCTTCCAAAGCATTTTATGTAAAACCCGGAATGTTGGATTATGAACTCTATCAGCAGGTCAAAAATACACCTGTTAATTCTTATACATCTTTTATTGACAAAGCAAATGTAGTTGGCTTTGCTAAAGTTGTAAACACCAGACCAAGTCTTGGTTATTTGATTTTTGGAACTCTAACGATTCCAAAAGATGATAACTATGAAGCCACAAAATCCAAAATCTATAAAGAGCTGGAATCCGGTAAGAAATTCCAGGCTGTGGTAAAAGAATTTGGAGCCAATGATGATGAGAAAAACTCCGGAGGTGCAGTGATGGGTTCACCAATACTACCGGATGAGGTTTACAATGCACTGAAAGGTCAGAAGAAAGATTTTTACACAAAGGAACCAATCTTGTTCAATGATAAATATTTTATCTTTAATATTTATAACATCGAGCCTTACACGCTTACGGATGCAAACAGGAGATTTTTCCAAAAAGAATTGTTGGCAACAAGTTATGGTGACGAAGCTACTAAGAGACTCGTAAGCTGGCTGAAAACACAACAGAAGTTTGCAGAAACTGCGGATTTTGCAGAGATCAAAAAATCTTATCAGAGTTATCTCAACATTAAGAATCCAAAGGCTGTTCTATTTTCATATGGCGCTAATAAAGTAACTTATGAAGATCTGAAAAAAGCAATAGATTCTCAATATAAAAATCTGGAGCAAATCCCTACAACACAGTGGTCCGATCTTTTAGGATTTCAGGCTGATCAATATATCATCGGTGTTTATGCGAAGAATTTTCAAAATCTTCCAGATGTGAAGCCCGAACTGAATGAGCTGAGAAAGAATCTCTACTCAGAATACATTTTCTCAGAATATCTGAAAGATGAGCTAAAGAACAATCCTCAGCTGTTCACTGATTATTATAACGAGAATAAATCCAAATTCGTTTGGGAAAAAAGAGCAGAATCCAGAGCTGTAGTGATTTCTAATCCTGCACTGGTAAAAGAGATAGAAAAGGAGGTTAAAGATCCCAAAAAATGGGATGCTCTGAAAGAGAAATACAAAAATCAGGTCAACGATAAAAATCAGGTTCTCGTTCATTTTGAACAGGGGAAAATCCAGGAAAGTGCAGATATTTTCAAGAAATATAATGTTCCTTTTAAGAAAGGTGTTTTTCTTACCAAGATTGCTGATAGAGACGTGGTGGTGGCAATAGATGATCTTCTTCCTGAACAGCAGATGACGCTGGAAGAATCTAAGGAAGATATGAATGATGCAGTAACAGAAAAACTTCTTCAGAAAACTATCGCTGCACAACGCGCTAAAACAAAAGTGGAGATTCAGCCAGCTTTTATGGCGGAACTGAATAAAAACTTTAAGAAATAATTATAATTTAAAATTGAGCAAAATTGGCTTATAATTCTAATTTTGCACGTTAATAATCTAAAAATAATGTCAAAATACACAAAATATCTTTTTTTATTATCGGTAATAGTTTTCCTGGTAAGCGGTAAACTATCGGCTCAGTTAAAAAAAGGCCAGCTAATAGACGGTATTGCAGCTGTTATTGGTGATGAAATTATTCTGGAATCCGATATCGAGGATCAGGCTAATTATGCAAAGCAGCAGGGAACAAATGTTGGAAATAAATGTGAATTTATGGAAAGCATCCTTAATAACAAACTTCTTATTTATGAAGCTAAAAAAGATACGCTTATTGAAAACAGAAGTGCGGCAATCAAGGAAATGGCTGGTAATAAGTATAATCAAATCCTGGGACAGTTTCCGGATGAAAAAGCTATGCTGGCAGCTTACAAATTCAGAACATCTTATGAGATGAAAAACGCAATCGAGAAAATTGATGCGGATAATTATTACGGTCAGCAGAAGTATGCCAGAATAACAGATAAAGCAGATGTAACGCCTAATGAGGTTACAGATTTTTATAATCAGTTCAAATTTCAGTTACCAAATGTGAAAGATGAAGTGTCTCTTTCCAAAATCAGTATTTATCCGAAACTTTCGGAATCTCACAGAAAGGAAATCGTAGATAAACTGAAAAAAATCAAACAGGATATCAAAAACGGAGACAGCTTTGAAAATCTTGCGAGAATCTATTCCGAAGATGAAGGCTCTGCCGCTGTTGGTGGTCTTTACAAAAATATCAATATGGGACAGATGGTAAAACCTTTTGAAGCGGCTGCGCTTAACCTTCAGGAAGGTGATATTTCGGATCCTGTAGAGTCTGAATTTGGATTTCATCTTATTCAGTTGGTTAAGAGAAATGGTAAAAAGTATGATGCCAGACATATTCTTATAAAAAGTACTCCTAATGCAGAAGAACTTACATCTGCCAAAAAAGAGCTTGACAGCATCAGAACTCTAATCTTGGAAAAGAAAATAACTTTTAAGGATGCTGCCTATAAATATTCCGATGATAAAAGCAATAAGTTCAGTGCGGGAATTATGACCAACAATCAGGATGGGTCGGACAAATTGGAAAAACTAAGTCTTGATCCAACAATTTCTTATCAGATTGCCGGACTTAAAAAGAATGATATTACAGATCCTTTCCAACAGGAAGATCAGCAGAAAAGGAAGATGATCAGCATCGTTCAGGTCAATGATATCATTGATGCACATCAGCTGGAACTAGCCACAGATTATGAAAGAATCAAGGATATGGCTCTTAATAAAAAGAAAAATGAGGTTGTAGAAAAATGGGTTAATGCAAAAATTCCTTCATTGTTTATCTCATTGGATAATAAATATAAGGACTGCAAATTCCACAGTAATTGGCAGAAAAATTCTGTTATAACTACGAAATAGATTTAACTAAATAATGAAAAAGGATGAACAGAAATTGTTCATCCTTTTTTATAACTATTCTTATTTTATTTTTAAAAAGTTAAAATATGACTTTTACAAAAATCAAAAGAAGTGTGATCTTTATTAGACTTTTTTGATTTTTTTAATATACTATTTTGCCAATTTAGTTTCTGTTTTTAATTACCACATAACCTTCGAAGATTCTACCATCGGATAATTTGATCTGATACCAGTAGCTATCCGAAGGAAGTTTATGACCGTTAAATTTTCCGTCCCATTCGAAGCCTTTTTGTGTAATTGTATTAACCACCATTCTGCCATTTTTATCTACAATCTTTATTTGCGAATTAGGGTAATGTTCAATACCCGTAACTTTCCAGGTGTCATTGGAACCATCATCATTAGGCGAAAAAATATTACTTAATGAAAATATTGTAAATGTCTTTGAACCTAATCTGCAATAATAAACATTTTTGACAAAAACAGTAAAAACATCATTTTTTAAATTTTCAAATTTATTAGAAATTTGCCAGTTGATTTCATCTAACGAATATAGATAGTTTCCAGATTCTGACATTATTACAGTAATACTGTTATTAGT
>JAEXJU010000277.1 GCA_023448955.1 Bacteroidota bacterium | reverse complement strand
CAGTTATACTGTTGGTGTAATTCTCTCGGTAGTTCTGACCGAAATTCAGTTGCCAGCCGAAAAATTTATTCTTCGCATTGAGAAGAAGCGAATTGTTGGTTCGGTTTCTCCATTTATCATAATTGGTAAACGCATATCGCCCGGAATAAGTTGCCGAAAGATAATTTTTTGCATTTTTATTGGTGATGATATTGATAATTGCGCCGCCGGAAGTTGCCGGAAATTCTGCGCCGGGTTGGGTGATGACTTCCACACGCTCTACAGAATTGGCTGGCATACCTTCCAGATAAGTATTCAGGTCGTTGCTGCCAATGTTTAGCGGTCTTCCATCCATATAAACATCCAGTTGTTTTCCCTGATACATCATCCCTGCAACGTCAGAAATAATGAGTCCCGGCAGTTTTTTAAGGCCTTCGCTCAGATTTCCTGTGTTCAGGTGAGACTGTTCGGAGAAATCAAAAATGGTTCTGTCCGGTTTTTGCTCAACGGCTTTTTTAGTTTTGGTAATGGTAACTTCGTCTATCTGTTTTTCTTTGGTCTCGTTTTTTTTATTTTCCTGTGCAAGAATAACCTGGCCAAAAAATAATGCGCCAATCGCAATAGTAGATCTAATATTCATAGTTTAGTTTGTCCCTTATTAGACAACTGAAAAGCAGATTTGTTACATCAAATCTGCTTTTGTAATTTTTTTAATTGGCTCGATTGACTTCTTCGAAGCTGATGTTCTTTTTCTGAATCTGTTTTTTCTTATTGCCAAACGTGTAGTTTAGACTTAGCCGGAAAGCGCGTCCGTCCCAATAGTTATTAAAACTCTGCTGGCTGTCGCGGAAATAGATATCGGCTTTGTAACGCATCGCAAAAATATTGTTCACGGTTGCATTGATCTGAAGCTGCTTTTCCATCAAAGAAATTTTGATTCCCGAGCTCATTTCCATAAATTTTTTGAAATGAGTATTTACGTTGCGATAAGGCAGCATATGTTCATAATTTAGAAATAATGCGATTGTTTTATTTTTATTAAGGAAAAACGTGTTGTTCACAGAATAACTCACAGAATAGCCATTGTTTGTATCAGCATTGATATTGAACACATCAGAAGTCTGGTAACTCGCATTCATAGAAATTGTAGATTCCCAGAATTTGAGAAGTGTGTCTGTATAAGATAGATTGGCGCCATAAAAACTATTGTTATAATAATTGAGATAAGTACCCGTCTGCGATTTTTCATCTAAGTCAGAAACCTGCCCAAAAGCGTTTTTCAGTCTGAGATAATAAACGCTTGCCGAAAGTTTACTGTTATAGGTGTAAGATAATTCATAATTATTGATGTATGATGGCGTCAGTAGCGGATTTCCGGTAGAGTAGGAGTTGGGGTTTTCATACCATCGGAACGGGTTCAGCTCACTCATACTTGGCCGGTTAATTCTTCTGGAATAAGACAGGCTGAACACATTTTTTTGTTCTTTGTAGGATATGTAGGCAGACGGAAACCATTGACTATAATTAAAATCTTTTGCAGAACTTTTCACCACCGTATTTTCATAGCGTAACCCGGCTTTGGTTTCCCAGTGTTCACCGAAACTTTTAGAGAAGCTTGCATAAGCAGCATAATTTTGCTCACGGTAATGAAACGTACTGCTTTTCTTCGGATCAATATTGTATTGATTGTTCTCCAAGTCAAAATATTTCAAATCTGCAGCGTTTTTGAATTGTGTGAATTTTAAACCGGTTTCTATGGTTCCGAATTTGAAAGGTAATTCCAGATCAACTTGAACAGATAAAATCTGAGGCTTTATTTTTGAAAGCGTTTTAACATCCTGAATAGTGTTTTCCGGTAAAGTCAATGTAGAGAAATTCACTTCCGTCGGATTATTATTCTGATAAAAATTACCTGCAAGACTCAATTTTTTCCCAAGAGAATCCAGCTTCAGATCAAAATAAGTACTGAAAGTGTGCGTCGGTGATTTTTCCCTGTGAAAGGTGTTGGTAATAAAGTTAGTTTCATCCTTTTCCGAACTGATGTTTCTGGTGGTATTCAGGATGTCCATTCCGTTTTTTCCGTTGTCAAAAATATATTCCATTCCAGCTTCAGAATTTTTGCTGATCTTGTAAGAAGCGCTCAGGCTTGGTGTCAGGTCTTCCCAAAAATCTCTTCGGGTAGATTCGCTGTAATTTTGGGATTTGCCGATGATGTTATATCTTTCGTTAGATCGTTTAGCACCTTTTACATAGTTGGTCTTTAAACTTAAACTTAATTTTTCGGTTTGGTAGTTTAGTGTTCCGGTGGTAGTTCCGTTGAAATAAGTCCGTTGCGTCAGACCTGTGCTGATATTTCCACTGAAACCGATATTAGGATTTTTCTTCAGAATAATATTGATAAGTCCGCTGTTTCCCTGTGCTTCATATTTGGCTGGCGGCGTGGTAATCACTTCGATTTTCGAGATGTTTTCCGAGCGGATCGTTTTCAGATAATTGATGAGTGATGCTCCGGAAAGATTCAGCATTTTTCCATTAATCATCACATTGACAGAACTTTTCCCGATGATAGAAACCGTTCCCATATTTTCATCCACTTTCAGCATAGGAACATTGGCAAGCGTTTCGCCAGCATCCATTCCTTGTGAAGCGATGGAAGCATCTACATTGAAAATTAATCGGTCTGCTTTTCTTTCCAGTAATTTTTTCTTGACCAAAATATTGACTTGTTCGATTTCTTTTAGACTGTCATTTTTAGTCTGAGCATAAATGGTTGTGGAAAGTAGGGTGGTGATGAAAAGATATTTCAGGTTCATAATCTTTGATTTTGTTGATGCAAATGTATTTTCACCATTATTTTTATGAAATAGCATTTAGATTTGACAGGATTTTATTCCGTTCAAAAGATTTTCATCGATGAAAAAGGCGGTTTTATCGGAAATGCTTTGTTGATGAAGATCAAGAAACCTAGATTTGAATTATGAAAAAACAGCAGCTTCTATTTTTGCACTTATTCTATTGGGCTTTTAATTTTAGTTACTCTATATTAATGCCGTTATTTTCGGAATACAGTCAGAATTTTGTACTAAACATTACATTTTTCTTAGTTAGCGTAATCACTTTTTATATTAACTATTTTTTTATAGTTCCATTTTTCTTTAATATTAAAAAGCTTTATTTTTCCATTGTTGGTTTTTTTGTTAGTGTCGCTTGTTTTGCTTTTTTTCGTTATCTGGTAGAAGAAGTTTTGTTACCATTATTTATAGGACACGGAAACTATGCAGAAGGTACTTCTTTAGGATTTTATTTTGCTGATAATTTTTTCTATAGTTCTTCTACGCTTTTTATCAGTACAGCATTTTCACTATTTAATATTTTCTTTAAAATTGATATAGAAAAACAAAAACTTATTGAAGAGAAAAAAAATTCTGAACTCAAGGCATTAAAAACCCAGATCAATCCCCATTTTATCTTCAATACGCTGAATAATATTTACAGTTTGGTTTATCAGAATTCTGATAAAGCATTGCCTGCAATTGAGGAACTGAGCCAATTACTCAGATACAGCACAAAAGATCTGGAAAAAGATTTTATCCCACTCGATAAAGAAATCGGTTATCTGGATAGCCTGATAGAGCTGGAAAAACTGAGAATCAAAAATCCTGAATTGCTCATCATCGAAAAAAAAATCAATTTCCCGAATCTTAATATTTCCCCGATGCTTCTCGTTCCGTTTGTAGAAAATGCTTTTAAACATAGCGATTTGTCAGGAAAAGGATTCACGCTTAAAATTTCTGATGAGAATCAAAAATTGAGTTTTCATCTTCATAATTTTAAAAAGCAGAAATCCAAAGATTCGGTTTCAGGAATTGGAATTAACAATGTTAAAAAACGATTGGAAATCCTTTATCCAAAAAGATATAAGCTTGATATTAATGAAACTGCAACTGATTTTAGCGTAGATTTGACCATTGATTTGAGAGACAATCTTAATTAATTAAGCTGTTTTTATAACAAAATTATAGCTCCAAAGAAATGGAAATGTTTATATAAAAAGAATTATCTGATGATTTAAAGCTCCGTATAAGCTAAATGTGTGTAGGAATTTGTTTTCAAAATCAGCAGAGCTCCGTAGGAGCGAAATATTTGTAGAAAAAGAATTATCTAATGATTTAAAGCTCCGTAGGAGCGAAATGTTGTGAATATTAGGAATTATGAATAAAATTAAATGCGTAGTTTTGGATGATGAGCCGCTGGCCGTTTCTTTGCTCACGAGTTACGTGGAAAAAATTCCGTTTTTTGAGTTGGTGTTCTCCACAGAAAACCCGATTGAAGCGATGGAATTTATCCAGACAAAAGAAGCGGATTTGATTTTCCTGGACATTCAGATGCCGGAACTCACAGGAATCAATTTTATGAAAATCGTTGGCAATAAGCTGAAATATATTCTGACGACAGCCTATGCAGAATATGCTTTGGAAGGTTACGAACATAATGTGATTGATTACCTCCTGAAACCTATTCCGTTTAGCCGTTTTGAAAAAAGTGCTGCAAAAGCTCAGGAGCGTTTTGCAAATAATGCGGATATCCAGGAAACTTATTTTTTTGTGAAATCTTCAGGCAGGCAGCATCGCATCAATTTTGATGATATTGATTATATAGAAAGTATCAAAGACTATGTCAATATAAATACCGAAAAGCAGGAATATATTGTTCTTGATACATTAAAGTCTCTTGAAAATCAGCTTCCTTCGTATTTTAAAAGAATTCATAAGTCTTACATTATTAATTTAAATAAAATCGACAAAATTGATCCTAAAAATGTAATCCTTTTATCAGGAAAAGAGATCTCCATTGGCGAGACCTATAAAGCGGAACTCTTTTTAAATCTGAAAAAATAATAATTCAAAACCTTCGGATTCTAATTCATAGCAATCAATTTATGGAAGATGTACAAAATTGTGTATTTTTGCGTAATAAAAACACATTTTGATGCAGGAACAACTACTTTCTATTATTAATTCTATCAAAAAGAACAAATTTGAGGAGACTGTTGCCGAAATTTTTCCGGAGCAGAGACTGAGAGAACACCTTAATTTTGATTCTTTTGACCTTGCTGAGCTTACCGTAAAAATCGAAGAAGAATTCGGGATAGATATTTTTGAAGACGGAATGGTAAGTACGGTGAGCGAAATCTACAATAAACTCTAATGCTTTTCCTTGTAGATCAGAATTATACACTGTCTTATCAGGATATTCTGAACCATATCAACTCATCAGATTTTTACAAGAATTGTTTCATTTATCCAGATCTTAAATCTTTTTTTCTAAACTGGATTATGGCCCTGGTGAATGAAAAAGATATCGCCTTGATGGATTCTGATATCTCGCAAAAAGAAATTGAAGATAATCAATTGATTGTAAATGAGATTATTGAAATTGAAAATCCCAGAAAAATAAATTCTGTAATTGAGCTGGTAAATGTTATAGATCATTCTACTTCTGAGATTACACTATTCACTTCTGGAACTACCGGATTTACGAGAAAATTTACACACCCGCTGAAAAATCTTATCCGAAAAATCAATATTTCCGAAGAAAGGAGAAATGATGTTTGGGGATTTGCGTTTAACCCGACACACGTTGCTGGGGTTCAGGTTTTTTTTCAGGCTATTCTCAATCAGAATCTTTTGGTTAATGTTTTTATGGCGCCAAAAGACTATGTGATTGATGGGATAAAAAAATACGGAATTACAAATCTGTCTTCCACGCCCACTTTTTACAGGCTATTATTTCCACTGAAAGAAACTTTTGAATCTGTAAAGAAAATAACCATTGGCGGAGAAAAATCTGACAGCCATTTAATTTCTGAAGTTGTAACTGCGTTTCCAAATGCAAGAATCAACAACGTGTACGGATCTACTGAAACAGGACCTTTGTTTTCTTCTCAGAATGATGAATTTACCATTCCGGATAAGCATATCGGAATGATAAAAATGGTAGATGATGAGCTTTACATTCACAAAAATCTTTTTGGAGAAACAACACAGCTCAATCTTACAAACGATTTTTATGCAACTGGTGATCTGATAGAATGGACAGATAGCGAGCAGAGAAAATTCCGGTTTATATCGCGGAAAAATGAACTGATAAACGTGGGCGGTTACAAGGTTAATCCTTATGAAGTAGAAGAAGAGCTTACAAAACATCCCGAAATACGGAATGTGAGAGTGTACGGAAAATCTAATGCCGTTTTAGGAAATATTATTTGTTGCGAGGTAGAGTTGCATCCCCATTCAGAATTGCAGGAGTCGGACATCAGGCTTTTTCTGAACGGAAAAATTCAGAACTTCAAAATACCCAGAAAAATAAATTTCGTAGAGAAGATACAACTTACCAGAACCGGAAAAAAGAAAATTGTATGAACGTATTGATCACAGGAATATCCAGAGGTGTTGGTTTTGAAATTGCCAAACTTTTTCTGGAAAACGGACACACGGTTTACGGCATCAGCAGGACAGAATCTGATGAGCTGAAAGCGCTTGAAAAACAATATCCGAATCAACTTTTTTTCAAGGTTTTTGACCTTGCAGATCCGGCTAATATCCATCAGGAAGTTTTCAAAAGCTTTCTTAATAATCATATTCCGCTTCATGTACTTATAAACAATGCAGCAATGGCTTATGACGACATTGTTACTAATCTAAACTATGACGATCTGAAAACAATGTTCGATGTGAATCTTTATTCGCCGATGTTTCTTACCAAATATGGCATCCGAAATATGATTTATAATCGGGTTGCAGGCAGTATCATTCACATCTCATCCATCAGTGCGCACACCGGATACAAAGGACTATCTATGTATGCAGCGTCCAAAGGTGCTTTGCAATCTTTTTCCAAAAATATATCCAGAGAATGGGGGGAGCGCGGCATACGTTCCAATATCGTTGTTCCGGGTTACATGGAAACTGCAATGAACGCAAAACTGACTCAGGATCACAAAAACCGAATATTCAAGAGAACAGCTCTGAAAAAGGAAACCGATATGCGATCTGTAGCAGAAACCGTATTGTTTTTGGCAGGCGAAAAATCAAAGTCCATTACAGGTCAGGAAATTTTTGTTGATTCCGGTACATTATAAGAAAAACGCAATAAAATGATCAATCTAATATATAAAGCACTCAATATCATTCCTAAAACAATTTCCAAGATTGAGAAACTGTATTCATTCAATGTTCTGAACTCACATTCAGGCGTAAAATTACACTCTGACCTGAGGATAGGAAAATCAACAACTTTTGAGCTGGATGATAATACGCAGTTTGAGATTGGTAAAAACGTTATTTGGAGAGATCATAATGCCATCAGAATCAGAAACGGGGGTCAATTGATTTTCGGAAATAATGTAGATCTCAGTCATTATATTTCCATCAATTGTCTTGACAGGATTGAGCTAGGCGATGATACTTGTATTGCAGAAGGATGTAAATTCTATGATCACGATCACGCTTTTGACACGAAGCCAGAGTACATTTGGCACAAGCAGAAATTCAACACTGCGCCAATCATCATCGGGAAAAATGTTAAAATTTACAGCAATGTAACGATTCTGAAAGGCGTAACAATTGGCGATAATTGCATCATCGGAGCAAATTGTGTGATTTCCAGAAACATTCCGGCCAATTCCATTATCTTCGGAAAGCACGAATTGATGAGGTTGCCGTTGATGTAATTTTATTTGGGCAGCTTTTGATTCCGTCGAACACCTATTTAATTTTTTATGGCAGCAATTTCCGTCTTCCGTTCCCGCTTTTTTCTGTCATTGCGAACCAAGTGACGCAATCTTTATAACGTTTTTGTAATCGCAATGACAGAAAAAGAGCTCCACTCAAGCCGGGCTGCGTGTGATTTGATGTTCTAACAATACTTAGAAAAAATGATGAACTTTAAAGCAAAAAATAGTCAAGATTTTTTAAGTTTTCTATGAGTGATATTTTTGTAGAAATTTAATTTTCTCGATTTGCGAGCTCCATAGGAGCGAAATGTTTGTAGTGTAAAATTCCCACTCAAGCGGAGCTC
>JAEXJU010000095.1 GCA_023448955.1 Bacteroidota bacterium | reverse complement strand
AAAGAGCTATGGAAGCCGAACCGAACTTGAAAGTGACATTGCCTAATATTGTTGATGAAAATCTATTAAGCTGAAAATTCCCCTCCTCCGGAGGGGTGGCAATTCGCCAAAGGCGGATTGACGGGGTGGTTTCTGAATAAATCCAATTACGCTATAAGCTCCGATAAATTTCAACTGTAATTATCGATAATAAAATCCTCTAATTCTTTCATCACTGCAGAAAGATTCTGCTTCACGTCCCAATCCGTAATTCTAAAAACTTTAAGCCCCAGACTTTCCAAAAACCTAGTCCTTTCCAAGTCATATTCCTGCTTAAGGTCGTGACTTGATCCATCGATCTCAACCACAAGTCCCAACGTTTTTACATAAAAATCAACAATATAGTTACCAATGATTCTTTGTCTGTCAAAATCAATGCAGTGAAATGTTCTGTTTCTGACCTGCTTCCAAAACAAGACTTCTGACAAAATCCCTAATTTCCTTTTTTCTCTTGTTAATTGCTTAAGGTAAGGATTGTATGGAAGGTTTTCAACGAAGTTGCGATAGATGATGATGCCATCAATATGGGTAAGTATTTGCTTTTCGGACATTTGTGTTGTTTGAACTAATTTACATTTTTTTCAATGATATTGAGAATAAATACACCACCCCGTCATAAATTCTCCGAATTTCCGCCACCCCTCCAAAGGAGGGGAATTCCTATATCACTGAACTTAAAATGTAAATTCCGAAATATTGCAAGAAAAAATTCCCCTCCTCCGGAGGGGTGGCAATACGCCGAAGACGGATTGACGGGGTGGTAATGCGGAGTGAAGGGCTTTTGCAAGAGCATTCTTAGTCCACAATAGAATGACTAATAAAACTTCTCCTCACATTTTTTATCTTTGATTTCTGATAAATAAAATGAACACATTAGAAAACATTCTCCAAAAGCAAACCCATATAAAGGTGATTGATGCTTCTATCGACATCATAGATTATGTGGCGATTGATCTCTCGGCTCTGCATACGGATACTTTAAATCTGGATCTTACCGATGCAGAAGAATTTGAAGAATTTATTGAAGAACATCTTTCAAAAAACAAGGCCAAAGTCGCATTTGGTGGCTATCTGGAAAAGCGAAACCTTTACAAAAGAAGCGAAAACTTCAACCTGGTAAATACCGATGAGCGAAACATCCATCTCGGTCTGGATTTATGGATTAAAGCAGGAACTTCGGTGTTGAGTGCTTTGGACGGTACCATTCACAGTTTTCAGAACAATACATTTCTCGGGGATTACGGCCCCACCATCATCATACAACACACTATTGAGGATTTAACTTTTTATACACTGTACGGCCATCTTAGTCTGGAAAGTCTCGATGGAAAAACCGAAGGTCAGCCCGTAAAGAAAGGCGAAAAAATTGCAGAATTGGGAAAATCACCTGTCAATGGTGATTATGCGCCGCATTTGCATTTCCAGATCATCAAAGATTTGGAGAATAACAAAGGCGATTATCCCGGTGTAAGCAGTCAAAAAGATCTTGAACATTATCGCAACAATTGCCCCGATCCGAATATATTGCTGAAAATCACTGATTAGCAATTCATCATTATTCAGAATTAAACTATAAAAAATCCAATGCAAAACCTAGGAATCATCGGTTTAGGCTGGCTCGGAAGCCGCATCGCAGAAAGACTGTCAGACAGATACCACATCTACGCAACTACCACCACGCCTGCCAAAGCGCAAGACCTCAACGCCAAAGGTTACCACGCCACTTTGGTCAGTTTCCCGGACACCTTAGATCCTGAAATGAAACCGTGGGAAGTCTTGAAAGATCTGGACGCCATTATCATCAGCGTTCCGTTTTCCGGGCTTCGTGGCGCAAAGATTCCGATGAATGACAAACGCCAGAACCTGCTCAACTTCCTTGGCGATTACAAAGGTCAGCTCTTCTACACCAGCTCTACGGGCGTCTATCCGCAAACCGAAAAGGAGTTTACAGAAGATGACCTGCCGGCTGAGGAAGTGGAAAGTGAAAACTTCATCCTGGAACGATTTCCCCAGACCAATATCCTGAGATTAGCTGGATTAATGGGCGATCAGCGATTGCTTAAGAACTACAACATCTCCAATCTAAATCAGTTGGTGAACCATATCCATTATGCCGACATCTGTTCCGCCATCGAGAAAATGCTCGAGCAAAAATCCCGATCCAAAGTGTATAACATCGTGGCACCCATCCATCCCAGCAAAGAAGAAGTCATCAATGCCCAGAAAGGACTTCCCTACTCCGGCGAGCGCACCGCCAAAGGCAGAACCATCTCACCCGCAAAACTGATTCAGGAATTGGATTTTGAGTTTCAATATCCTGATCCGAGGTATTTTCATTTGTGAGAAGCGGGTCAACTTCAAACCTTTTTAAAGTTAAAACGTAACATGCAAATATGTTGCAAAAGGAAAAAATGGAGTTATGATTGTTGGTTTGACGAAAAAAGTATGTTTATGGATTTAGTATAATGATTAATTATTGACTAAACTGCTTGATAGCATCCAACCAATTCTTTATTTCATCATACCCACCCCTTTCTCGGAGTCTTTCCACTGTCATTTTTTCAATTGCACCTTTGTTAAGCATTTTTTTCACTTTTGATATTTTTTTCTTTTGTTTTTCTTCGGTTCGTAGTGGGTCTGGATGCATTGAATCCCACTCACTTGTTGACTGTGATGTATGGACTGCCTTGGCAACTTTTTGTGGGACATCATCTAAGTCTAAAATTTCTGAAAGATTTATCTCAATTCTTTCATCTGCATAACATTCTATAATTGCTTCGTGATGTAAATAATTTTCTAATTCTAACTTAATTGTATTAAAACCCTTTTTTGATGGATTGCGTTCGGCATTTAAGTTAGAAACACTTTGAATATAATCTGGTATATCCGAATCATAGATATGAATTTGATTCTGTAAAAGTCCGTCTAAGTATTTTTTTTCAATATAAAACTTTAATTGTGAGCCTCCTGTTGGGATAAATGCGACTTTTTCATTATTTTCTAAATTTATAATTGTAGGATCATCATTGTGTAATAATTTACTAAAATTGATTAAACCATTAATATCATTTTCTCCTTCAACAAAAATTAAAACTTTAACTTTATTTTTAGGATCTGGTAAGGCTCCTAAAGTCTCAATAATTTTATCAATAATTAATTCATTATCCGAACCATCAGCATTAGAGCCACTCTCAATTCTACAAATTCTTGTATCATCTCTATAAATATATCTAAGAGATTTAGTTGGAATTTCCTTTGCTAAATTTGAATTGTGAGTAGTAAAAAAAACTTGTGCATTATCTGTTTCAGATAATTCCTTTAATGCATTGACAATCATTAGCTGAAAATTAGGATGCTGAGATGTTTCTGGTTCTTCTAAGGCATAAATAATATTTGGAGATTCAGTTGTTCTTCTACTTTCAATTTGAGCCCTGAAAAAACTTAATAAAACTAATCTTCTCATTCCACTTCCTCTTTTATTCAATGGGATTCCTCTTTCATCTTCAAGGGTCAATTTAAAAATAGTATTCCAAGCTGGTTCTTTAGGAAAACTAGATTGTAATGTTTCTGCTAAATCGGAATCTAACTCATTCAATTTTGCGATAGTTCTGTCAGCAAGGTTTGTCGAGGCTTCTTGAACAGCATTTTTTAATTGCTCCAATAATGGTAAAATTGCTTCTCTACTCAAAACCTCTTTAATAATCTCCTTCATTGGATCTTGAATATCTGTGTCTTGATCATTTAATGGTTTATCAACAAAGAAAAGAGAATACAATGGAAGAAATTTTCTAATACTTGTCCATATTTTTTTTCTATTATCTTCATTGTCTAATTTACCATCAATTTTTATTGCAGTTTCAATTAGTTCAAAACCATTTTCTGGCATATAATAATTCCTAATCGCTCTGCGCAATTCCTTACTTTGATTTCTATTAACACCTTCATTACTAATTTGTAAATCTTCAAATTGCAATTTTAAAGTTGTCCTCTTTTTTGATAATAAATCTAACAAATTTTCATCGTCTGGATGTTTACAGATAATATAAGCTTCTTCCGAAATTGATCCAGTAGCATTTAGTGGATAAATCTTTTTAATCTCTAATAGCCCATCTGCATTAAGTAAAAATTCTTCTCCAAGAGTAGTTGCGATTGTATCATCTAAAATAATTTCTGATGGTAGATTGTCAAATACACAACTTATTTCGATTGCTCTGATGTCATGATCAATACATAAATCATCTTTTTCAGGCTTATCGTTAAAAAATATATCTAAGGCTTCAAGAATTGTTGATTTTCCGATATCATTCTTTCCAATAATGACATTTAAATCAGTAACGTCAAAAGTTGTTTCTTGAGAATACCCTCTAAAATTTTTCAGTTTAATTTGTTTTAATTTCATACTGGTAAGTTTTTGTATTTATTTTAACCAAATCTACAAAACCTCAACAACTTACAATTACGGTTTTCCGTAAAACCATCAAAAAAATAAACAAAAAACCACCCTGCCAAAATGTCAAAACACACTCAAAACCCAAAGCCTACAAAACACACTTTCGACGAAGGAACGACGAAGAGATGACGAAGCGGTAAACTCCTGAAATAATATGTCAAAGTGTCAAAAACAGAGCATACTGCCCGAAGCATTTTAAAGATATTTTAACATCCCATCCTAACCTTTGGAATCATTCTTGAACAGCTTCCATAAAATATTCAATATGGAAACCAATACAATCAAAACTATCGCAAAATACGGATTAGGCGCAATGCTGATTGCAGCAGGAATAGGTCACTTGACCTTCGCAAGAAAAGAATTCCAGGCTCAGGTTCCTGAATGGGTGCCATTGGAAAAGGATGACACCGTGGTCTATTCCGGAATTGTAGAAATAGCAATGGGAACAGCCATCATCGCTGCGCCCAAGAAATACGAATCCCTTGTAGGAAAGTTAGCCGCCGGATTATTTACTGCCGTTTTTCCGGGAAATATTGCCCAATACAAAAACAGAAAAAATAGCTTTGGACTCAATACCGATAATAAGAGATTCGCCAGACTGTTTATGCAACCGGCTTTGATTGCCTGGGCTTTGAAGTCAACAGATAATAAATAGCGACATTCTAAAGTTTTTTACCCCTCACAAACTAACAATTGCTAATCTAAATTCATGTTTTGTAGAGTCGTATATCATCAATAAATTCAAATCAAAACTCAATCTGTGATTGAGTTTTTACATTCCCACATAGAATAAATTGATGTTAAAAACACCAATAATCAATCTTTATCTCTAAATTTATACTTCGAAAATCAAATTAATTTCACATACAAAAACTATGAGTTCAGCAGAAAACAATTTCAAAAGTCTTTTCAAATCAGAAAACGAAATCCCGGAAGAATATAAAGTTCCGATAATGCACCAGCGGGAATATCTTCTGAATGATGAACTGGTTCCGTGGAATGGTGATGTACAGGAAATCTACTCGCCGGTCTGCATCCGGACAGAAAATGGTCTGGAAAGAAAATTATTGGGAAGTGTTCCCAGCATTGGTTCTGCTGAGGCTCTTGAAGTTTTGGAAGCGTGTGTAAAAGCTTATGACAATGGCTTAGGTGAATGGCCTACAATGTCTGTAGAAGGCAGAATCAAATGTATGCAGAAGTTTGTTTATCTGATGATCAAAGAACGCGACCTCATCATCAGGCTTCTGATGTGGGAAATAGGGAAAACACTGCCCGATTCTACTAAAGAATTTGACCGTACAGTCGATTATATCAACCAAACCATCGATGCGCTGAAAGACCTTGACAGAGAGTCGTCCAGATTTCAGCAGGCAGAAGGAACCATTGCGCAAATCAGAAGAGCGCCACTTGGTGTAGTTTTGAGTATGGGTCCGTTTAATTATCCGCTCAATGAAATTTTCACAACTTTGATTCCGGCTTTGATAATGGGAAATACGATTCTGTTCAAATTACCAAAACACGGAGTTCTCGCTCATTATCCATTATTGAAAGCATTTCAGGAGGCTTTCCCGAAAGGAACTGTTAATACACTTTATGGCAAAGGAGCTGAGATCATCACGCCGATTATGGAAAGCGGAAAAGTCAATGTATTAGCTTTCATTGGCTCCAGTAAAGTGGCCAACGGATTAAAAAAACTTCATCCAAAAGTTAATCGTTTAAGAGCAATTCTGAGTCTTGATGCGAAGAATGCAGCAATTGTTACTAAAAATGCCAATCTGGATATTGCAGTCAGTGAAATTATTTTAGGTTCGCTATCATTCAACGGGCAACGATGCACTGCCTTGAAATTAATCTTTGTTCAGAAAGATATTGCGGAAGAATTTACAAAAAAACTGACTGAAAATGTTTCTGCTCTTAAAGGCGGACTGCCTTGGGAAAAAGATGTGAAGATCACGCCACTGCCTGAAGTGAACAAGCCTCCATATTTGGAAGAATGTATCACCGATGCTATTTCCAAAGGCGCAAAAGTATTGAATGAAAACGGTGGTTATAACGAAGAGTCATTTTTCTTCCCTGCTGTGGTCTATCCTGTGAACAGTGATATGAAACTTTATCATGAAGAGCAGTTTGGCCCAGTGATTCCGGTTGTTCCTTTTGAAACGATTGATGAGCCTATTGATTATCAGGTTAATGCGTCCCACGGAATGCAGGTGAGTATTTTCAGTGAAGATGCAATGGAAGTATCTAAACTGATTGACCCTTTTGTAAATCTTGTAAGCCGTGTGAACATCAATTGTCAGGCGCAAAGAGGACCAGACGTTTTCCCATTCACAGGCAGGAAAGACAGTGCGGAAGGAACGCTTTCTGTGTTTGATGCGCTTAGATCTTTTTCTATCCGATCATTAGTTGCTGCGAAAATTACAGACTCTAACAAAGAACTTCTGAACACCATCGTAAGAGATCACGATTCTAATTTCCTGAGTACTGATTATATTTTTTAAAAAGAGGTAATAAATCTTGAACGGATAGATGTTCTATTATTCTGAATATAAACCGCAGCTGGTCTCAGCTGCGGTTTTTCATTGAATTGCACGCAACCCGGCTT
>JAEXJU010000204.1 GCA_023448955.1 Bacteroidota bacterium | reverse complement strand
GCTCTAGGCGCAACACTGTCAAAAGAAACGGCCTCTACTTTTACTTCAGAATTTGAAGGCTCAACCACCTGAAGAGGTTTTGTTCTAGCGGACATAATACCTCTCATATTCGGGATAATCAAATCTTTTTCATCTACCAAACCTTTCTGTCCTGCTACAACAGCCGGTAGTTTTACAGAAATCGTTTCTTTCCCACCTTCAATCTCTCTTACTGCTGTAGCTTCTGAACCATTAACATCTAATCCAACAGCAGCGTTCACAAAAGCATAATTCAATAATTGGGCAACCATTCCCGGAACTGCTCCACCATTATAATCAATCGACTCTTTTCCTGTAAGAATCAAATCATAACCGCCTTCCTGAGCTATTTTAGCAATTTCTTTCGCAACAGAAAAACTGTCTTTTGCTTCCGTATTAACTCTTACAGCATCATTTGCCCCGATTGCTAAAGCTTTTCTAATAACTGCTTCTGTTCCTGCATCACCAACATTTACAACAGTAACCGTTGCACCTTGTGATTCTTGTAATTTTATAGCTTTTGTTAAAGCAAATTCGTCCAAAGGATTAATTACCCATTGGATTCCGTTTTTATCAAAAGCAGATTTATCTGCCGTGAAATTAATTTTACTTGTAGTATCTGGAACACTACTGATACAAACTAATATTTTCATATGTAAGTATTTATTGTTTTTTTAAGTTTATTTGAAATTGCAATGGTATCTACTGATGATAATTCGGACTTAAACCGTTTCGTGTATCAGAAATACAATTACAACTGACTAACCGTGGCTAATTTATATAAAAAATGCTATGCATGCATAATTTATTGTTATTTTATAAATAACATTATGAAACCCTTTATTTAAAAGATTTTATAGAAGAAAATCGATTTAAACAATACTCAGAAATATCTAAAAATGACTTAAATCATTCACAATTTTCTGTCATCAAAAACCAGATTTCTCAAAACTAATTATTTCCTGACCTGACTTGGCCTGATTTCTATTTTGCTTGGCAACATTCTCGGATTCATATTCAGCATATCCAGAATGAGATTTCCGATATCTTCCGGCTGAATTTTCCAGTCATCCTTATCCGAAGGAATATTACCATTAAAATGTGTAGCAACAGAACCCGGCATTATTGTAGAAGCCTTGATATTATATTTTCTAAGGTCAATCATTGCAGCTTGTGTAAAACCGACTACTCCAAATTTAGACGCATTATAGCCCGCTCCATTTTCGAAGAAATTAGTTCCGGCTAAACTGGCAATCGTGATGTAATAACCTTCCGTTTTCTTCAACTCACCTACAGAAGCTTTCAGCGTGTGGAAACAGCCGGTGAGATTGGTTTCAATCATCGCATTCCAATCTTCCAGACTCAGTTCATCTACAGAACCGAAAACGCCTAAGCCTGCATTTGCAATCACTACATCGATTTTTTCGAAATTCTCTGTAATTTTCTGAATGGCATTTTCTTCATCTTCAAATTTTCTCACATCCGAACTAACTCCAAAGATATCGCCGGAAATCTTGCTTAGCTCTGTAACTGCTTTTTCAACATCTTCCTGCTTTCTCCCGCTGATGCCAACTTTGTGGCCATGTTTCAGTAAAACTTCTGCAATTCCGTAACCGATTCCTTTGGTTCCGCCTGTGATATAAATAACTTTTGACATATAGATTTTATTTAAAATTAAAAGAACCTTTTCTAATAAATTATTCAAAAAACCCTTTCAGAGTTTGGAACTCTGAAAGGGTGAGATTATTAATTCTTATGATTGAGCGTAAAACTCAAAGAAATATGGAATGCTTTCGATTCCCTTGTAGTAGTTATACAATCCGTAATGCTCATTTGGTGAATGGATCGCATCGGTATCCAGACCAAATCCCATCAACACAGATTTTGCGCCCAGAACTTTTTCAAATAATGAAGTAATAGGAATACTTCCGCCGCTTCTGTAAGGCAAAACTTCTTTACCAAAAGCTTTTTCCATTGCCTTTTTTGCAGCCTGAAATTCCTTTGTATCACTTTCCAGAACGTAAGGCATTCCACCGTGGTGTGGTGTCACTTTTACTTTAACACTTTTCGGTGCAATTTTCTCAAAATATTTTGTGAATTTTTCTGTGATTTCTTCCGGTGTTTGATTTGGAACCAAGCGCATTGAAATCTTGGCAAAAGCTTTGGAAGCAATTACCGTTTTTGCACCTTCGCCGGTGTAACCGCCCCAGATTCCGTTAACGTCAAGTGTTGGACGGATCGATGCTCTTTCCAGGGTTGTGTAACCTTCTTCTCCCTGAATATCGTTTAATCCGATTGACTTTTTATAGCCTTCCGGATCGTCTTTCAGCTTATTCATTTCTTTTCGGTTTTCATCTGAAACAATGAGAACATTGTCATAAAATCCGTCAATGGTGATGTGTCCTTTGTCATCAATCAGATCTCCAATCATTTTTGACAAAACATTGATTGGATTCGGAACTGCGCCACCATAAAGCCCTGAGTGCAGATCTCGGTTTGGTCCCTCCACTTCTACTTCCACATAGCTCAGTCCGCGCAAACCTGTTGTAACAGTAGGCTGTTCATTAGAATAGATGTGTGTGTCGGAAATCAGAATCACATCGCAGCTCAGCTTTTCTCTATTTTCTTCAAGGAAATCTGCCAAACTTGAAGAGCCTACTTCTTCCTCTCCTTCTATCAAAAACTTAACATTACAAGGGAGCGAACTGGTTTTCATCATCGCTTCAAAAGCTTTAACGTGCATAAAGAATTGTCCTTTATCATCCGCAGAACCTCTAGCGAAAATTGCGCCTTCCGGGTGAAGTTCTGTCTTTTTCACAACTGGTTCGAAAGGATTGCTGCTCCACAACTCCAAAGGATCAGCCGGCTGAACATCATAATGCCCGTAAACCAAAACTGTCGGCAAATTGGCATCAATAATTTTTTCTCCGAAAACAATGGGATAGCCTTTTGTTTTGCAGATTTCTACGTTGTCTGCACCTGCAACCTTAAGATGTTTTGCTACAGAGTCTGCACATTTTAAGACATCATCTTTGTAAGCGGGATCTGCGCTGATGGATGCAATTCTAAGAATGTCAAATAATTCATCCAGAAAACGTTGTTTGTTTTCTTGGATGTATGTTTGTGTTGTATTCATTTTATGAATGATAAATGATAGTAAATAAATGATTAAAAAACTTTGTCAAAGATTTTAAACTTTGACAAAGTAAGATGCGTAAAAATAAAAAATGTCCTGCAAACGCAAGACATCTTTTATTATAATATTTTTATAAATTTCTCAATTAGTGTGCCGCTTTCGGCTCTTCAGCTGTTGCGGGTTTAGCTTCTGGTTTTACGGTTTTTGCAGAATCTGCAACCATTACCTTGTTAGTAACTTTTGCAGTATCTTCTGTTGGATGATATGTTCCGTGCGGCGCATTCGGATCATCATATCTTACCACTTCTTCCGTTTTTTTAAGACGTCCTTTATTCCCACCTGCCGGGATATCACAAGAAACAACTAATACAGCGGATGCCAATAATATCAGAGTTTTTTTCATTTTTAAAAATTTGATGTGTCAAAAGTAGTGAAATTGAGATTTTCTTGCAAAATTATTTTTGTAAAATGTACGGCCTGAAAAGTAGAATATAATCTCTCCAATTAATTCTCTTCGATTTTGTTACAAATCTTAAATCAAGTGACAAATGTTTGAACTCTGCGAAGCGCGCCCCGACCTGAGTGGAGCTCTTTTTGTGAGGAGCCCTTCGGCAAAGCTCAGGATGCGACGAGCAAAAAAGCGGGAACGGAGGGCGGAAATTGGCGCCCAAATTATTGTGTTGGAAGGATTGAGAGTTGGAGAGTTTGTGGGTTTGTGGATTTGTGGATTTGTGGGTTGGAAAGTTTTGTTTCATAAAAAAACCTGACTCTTACGAACCAGGTTTTTCAATTATTTTTTTCTTTCGAGAACTTCGTCTACCATTCCGAATTCTTTGGCTTCGGAGGATGTCATCCAGTAATCTCTGTCAGAGGCTTTTTCTACCCATTCGTAAGTTTGACCGGAATGGTTGGAAATGATGTCATATAATTCTTTTTT
>JAEXJU010000180.1 GCA_023448955.1 Bacteroidota bacterium | reverse complement strand
CCAGAATTTGTCTTTCATCTCAGAATCCTTGACCATTCTTCCTGCATTTTTTTCGACCAATGTCAAAGCGTTTTTGGTTTGATGGTCTTCTGCAGCAAATGGAAACGGCACCAACAAAACAGGTTTTTTCGCAACTGCCAGTTCGGAAATCGCAATTGCTCCGGCTCTGGAAACAATCACATCTGCCGCCGAATAAGCCAAAGCCATATCGGAGATGAATTCTTTAATTTGAATTTCGGACGCTTCGACTCCGCTCAGCGTGACATCACTTATAATTTGCTTAAAGTCAGTTTTTCCAGTTTGCCAGATGAGTTGATAATCTTTTTCTTTTAATTTATCTAAATTCTCTTTCCAACCGTTGTTCAAAGTTCTGGAACCGAGCGAACCGCCGACGGATAGAATCGTTAATTTATTTTTATCTAAGCCTAATTTTTCTTTAGCCAAATCTTTATCAATCAAATCCGTAATGATATTCTGACGAATTGGATTTCCTAAGAAATAAGTTTTTGTTCCGTGGAAAAATTTCTCCATATCCGGATACGCCGTGAAAATTGCTTTCGCCTTCTTCGCATTCAAAACATTGGTTTTTCCTGGCAAAGAATTCTGCTCCTGAATGAAAGTAGGGATTCCCATTTTCGCAGCGATGTATAAAGCTGGTCCGCTTGCAAAACCTCCCGTTCCAACCGCAAAATCCGGTTTAAAATCTTTAATGATTTTCTTAGCTTTCATCAAACTGGAAATGATTTTAAATGGCAATCCGATATTTTTCAGAAGATTTCCTCTTTCGAATCCGGCAATGTTCAATCCTTCTATTTTGAATCCGGCTTGAGGCACTTTTTCCATTTCCATTTTTCCTATGGCGCCAATGAACAAAAACTCGGCATCTGGAAACCGTTTCTGAATTTCCTGAGCAATCGCAACCGCCGGAAAGATGTGTCCACCTGTTCCACCTCCGCTGAGTAATATTTTTAGTTTTTTGCTCATTTAAATTCTTCTTTTATCTTTTTCCATTGGTTGCACCAACGGCTATTGATATTAAATCCTTCGGATTTTTAAACTTGATTCTTTTGACTTTTATCTTGTTTCTTTTACGCTATGTCATTTATTTCTTCAATACTCTGTTTTTTGCCCAAACCTTCCTCATCATAAACCTGAATCCTGGAACTGACATTCAGGATAATTCCTAACTGAATATAGGTAACTAACATCGATGTTCCACCATAACTAATCAATGGTAAAGGCTGTCCTGTTACCGGAATCAGATTTACAGCAACAGCAATATTGACTGACAATTGGACAAAAATCATCAGTCCAATCGCTAGAACAAGCAACGAGCCGAAAAATGCGGGCATTTTACTGGCAATCATCACGATTCTGATAATCATTATCATATAAAGACTGACCAGCACGAAAGCGCCAATCCATCCGTATTCTTCTACTATAATCGCGAAAATAAAATCTGAAACTGACTGTGGCAAAGTCTGCTTCAAAGCACTTTTCCCAGGTCCAATTCCGTTGAATCCGCCATGAACAATCGCAGCTTTCGCCTGCATTACCTGATAGTTTTTGGCTTTGATACTTTCGTCCTCAACATCGGCTGTTTTATTAGAACTTGTAAAGGTTTCGATACGGCTCATCCAAGTATGAACACGATTTCCTCCTAAAAGATTAGTGTTCAGTGCAATTACTAAAAACATTACGATGAAAACTACTGAAATCGAAATAAATCCCGCAACGTATTGCCAAGCTAATTGTCCGATAATCAATACAATAATCGAAACCATCATAATCATCAACGCTGTAGAACCGTTGTCTTTCGCTACCAATCCGAAAACCAATAATATCGGTCCGAAAATGTAAATAATATTCTCCAGTGGTAATCTTTCCCGTTTGATTTTTTTGGTTAAATATCTACACAGATAGATAATCAGCATCAAATAGGCGAATGATGATGGCTGAAATGAAATCGGTGTTCCAGGAATTTTCAACCAACGTGACGCACTTGCACCTTCGATTTTTTGTCCTGTGAACATCGTGATCAATAACAATCCAATCGTGAACAAAAGCAGTATGGAACTTAGTTTCCCGATATACTCATACTTAACTGTTCCTACAAAACGCATAATTCCCAAACCAATGAATACGAAAACAATATGCTTGAAAACGTGACCTGTTGTAGTCCCGTTGTTTACAATATATTCCAGATTCGAACTTGCGGAATAAACCTGAAATACGGAAAGGAAGGAAATCAAAATGATAACCGACCAAAGAACCTTATCGCCTTTCAGTAGTTCGAATTTGTTTTCTGTTGTTTGTTCGCTCATTAGTATATGTTTTAGCTAAAGCCAATCTTAATATTTATTTATTGAATGGGCTTAAGCCCAAACCTATTGACATTTGCAATTCAATATTTCTGATTTATTGAATTCATTCTCTGTTTCTTTTCAATTGCGTCCGGCTTTAGCCGGATGTTTATTGTTATTTACGAATTGGCTTTAGCCAAAATTTACTCTTTAATATGTTTAAAATTATGTTTTGAAACAAATTCTTCATACTCCTCAGAAAAACTCTTTATTAAATGATGCCTTTCTTGATTTATAATATAATTCCTAACCTTTTCTATCATCGATTCTGAGACAGAAACCGCAAAGTATTCATCTTGCCAGGCAAATTTCTCTTCAGTCAAATTGTTTTTATTAATCCAAAATGAAGATTCTCCTTTTATCAATTGTACAACTTTCTCTATGGTCTGATTTGTTGATAAAGAAACCAGACAATGACAATGGTCTGAATACCCATTTACAACATCAATAAAAATGTCTTTCTCACCTGCATTTTGTTTGATGTGCTTCCATACATTGATTCTCAAGTCTTTGGAATTGAGAAAAGGAATTCTATTTTTTGTACTCCAAACAATGTGTATGTAAACTTTTACAAATGGCATTTTTTTTGGCTAAAGCCAATTCGTTTTTTCATTTTGAGAATGGGCTAAAGCCCAATCCTATTGATAATTCTAATTCTTAATTGTCAATTCTTCTAAAACTTCTTTTTTGAATTGATTGCCACGGTCTTCATAGCCATTGAACAAATCAAAACTTGCGCAGCAAGGCGACAATAAAACCACGTCTCCTTTTTCTGCAATTGATTTAGAAACTTCTACTGCCTGATGCATACTGGAAGTATCATAAATCTGCGTTTTTTTATCTTTGAAAAATTCAATGATTTTAGAATTATCAATCCCTAAGCAGACAATCGCTTTTACTTTTTTCTTGACTAATTCTTCTATTTCTGTATAATCATTGCCTTTGTCTTTTCCTCCAACAATCCAAACCACCGGCTGTTTCATACTTTCCAAAGCGAAGTAGGTAGCGTTCACATTGGTAGCCTTACTGTCATTGATGAATTTCACACCGTTGATTTCAGAAACTGGCTCTAGCCTATGTTCCACTGCTTGGAATGTCATCAACGAATGTCTTATACTTTCATTGCTGATTTCCAGTAACTTTCCGGCGATACTTGCTGCTAAGCTATTCGCTACATTATGTTTTCCGACCAATGACAATTCATTGATATTCATTGTGAATCCTTCATTGATATTGACAACAAAATTCTCATCAATAGAGAAAGCACCTTTTTCCAATTTTTCATCCAATGAGAATGGAACCTTGGTTACTTTTAAATCCAGTTTTTCAAGAATCAACTTGCTCATTTCATCATCTTTATTGTAGATGAAAAAATTATTGGCATCCTGATTTTCAGCAATTCTGAACTTAGCTAAAGCATATTCTTCATAATTGTAATTGTACTGATCCAAATGATCCTTGGACAAATTCAATAACAAAGAAATATAGGGTCTGAAATTCTGAATATCATCTAACTGAAAGCTGCTCACTTCCAATACATAATAATCGAAATTTTCTTCTGCAACTTGTTTTGCGAAGCTCTTTCCGATGTTTCCACCCAAACCGACATTGAAC
>JAEXJU010000130.1 GCA_023448955.1 Bacteroidota bacterium | reverse complement strand
AAGACGGATAAAGCTGCCCAAATAAGACTTATGCTAATAGGAAATAGATGGGATTGTTCCAAAAAAAGATTCTCAACTGGTTACTGAGAAAAACGAAATCAGGACATAGTTGGCGGCCCACGGAGCTGGAAAGTGAACTTGGTCTGGGACCATATTTTTTCCTGAACGGAAATCATCGTTCTGACTTCCTGGGTATAATTTTCGAAATGAAATGTGAACTGTTCCGGCAGCAGCGAGTTGCCAGTGGCTACAAAATGACACGAAAGACAATCGCCGGAACTTTGTTTATCCTGACCGGATTTGGTGATTTTCAGTTCGGATTTTTTGAATGATAAATCCTTGAAAATGTCTGCATTATGATTATGCAGCTCGGCAGAAAACAAGACCACAAAAAGGTAGCTCACGGCTACAAAAGCCGAAAATACCGTTCTGAATATTTTGTTTTCCCTGATTAACATAGATGCAAATGTAGAAAATTTTTTATGAGAGAGCAGATATTATGTTAAGTTTTAACAATTATCTGTGTCAGATTTATTTCTCCTGCTCAAAGTAAAGCCTGTAGAATTTTCCTTTGTCGTCCTGTCCGGTTTCTATCATTTTGCGGTCACCGTGGATGTAGATATGGAAATTTTTATCGAGTTTGATGATGGATTTGAAGTGTCTTTGCTGCTTTTTAACAGCCTGATTATTAATTGGGAAATCTTCCGAGATCGAGATCTGCATATCCTGCTCATAATCGGATTTGAAGTTGGAAAAACTTTCGATCACACTTTCGTCCTGCAACACTTCGTTCACAAAATCATCATATTTGAACTCTTCTTTTTCTTTGAAAAAATTGATAGATTTATTCAGAAAATCTGCCTGATCTGCTTTGGAAACTTCAAATTCTTCCGGTAGTTTCTGTGTGATGAAATCCTTATAAACCGTAAGCGTTTCCTGGGTGTGGAAGTATTCGTCATCGCGCTGTTTCACTTTCAGAAAATCCTCGAACCAGTAATACATATCGCCGTTTTTGTTGTTATCTACCACAGACAGGATGTATCCAGATTCTTTATCATTGTTGTAGATCAACGCTGCTTTATCAATTTTTGACAGGCTGATGCCTTGATCTCTTTCGATATCAAACGTTTCATTCTTAGGAAAGATTTTCAGAAAAGATTCTCTTTTTTCGGTTTTGAAAATCCCGATGGAATCGATTTGTTTCGGTTCGCCTTCTTCAGTTTCAATCGGCTCGCCTTCAAAGTAAACGATGAACAATTCGCCGGCCTGTACTCTCGGGTTTTCTGCCGCATTGAAAAGATGCTTGGCAATATTCTCGGATTCCCATTGAAATTTGGCCTTGTCTTCAAAAATCTCCGACACAGAGCTGTAAACCGGATTATTAACCAGATAAGAATCACTGTAGAACTGGAATTGCTCCTCAGATTTGAAAGCGCTCATAAAATAATTACCGAGCAGTTCTTTCATGTCTTCTTCCAGCTGAAGCTCTTCCTGCGAAAGCGTAAGCGACTCACCATTGATTTTATTCCCGACTCTGTGAACTGTGATTTTTGAAAACATTGTTTTTGTTTTTAGGGTTGCAAAGATATTAAATACTATAAAAGTCCAATTATTTTATTGCATCTAATAAATCAAAATGAGGGTCAGAAGATCTTAATACATAAGAGCCATCATTAAGTATAATGGCAGAATTTCCACACATTCTTTTCTTTTTAAAGATTGTATTTTTCAGGAAAAGATTTTCATCAATGATTATTGAGTCATCCCAAAGCTTTAATTTATTAAAATTACGACCAGGCTCTCTAAAATTGATTGCTATCGCTTCCGGATGCTTATTATTGAAGTTTTCAATATGCTTCTTAAAATTCTGCAAAACATTTTTAATTCTCGAATCTGATTGCTCATCTAGGAGATTCCAGCAGGACTCATTTTTATAATCATATTTAATTATTATTGTATCTTTTATAGTAATATTTTTTGATGTGAGATATGTTTTTAGGTTCTCGTATTCCTCTTTAGCTAAAGTGAATATTTTATCTCTACTAGTAATTTGCGATTGATAAAAATTAGCAACTAATAAGATAGGTATGATATAGTTTTTCATTTTTTTTAGTTAAATATAAACAAAAAAACCCAGCCGAAGCTGGGTAAAAACTAATAACCATGAAAACTCAAATTAAACATGAGAATCGTTTATTGAAATTGCAAATAGTGAGCCATAAAGTTTTAAAATATTATAAAAAAATGTTATTGTTTTGTTAAAATTTAAATAACCTCACATTGATAATTTCTTATTTATGCAGATGACAAAAAAAAATCCCCGAGCTTTCGCTCAGGGATTTTCTATATGATCTGACTTATTAAGTCTTATTTCACTTCTTCTAATATAATAACTACTATAAATCAAATAGTTATATTTTTATGGTACAAATATGGTACAAAAAAGTTATTCTTTATTTATGTATTAAATATTTACACATAAAAACCTTCTCAACTAATGGGAGATATTATAATTTACAATCTAACCAATATTATAATTTTTTTGACTTAGAACAGTATTTTATAAATAATCTTTTTTATTGATTTATTTTATAATAAACTTTGTATTCAGATCGCCAGTTATCAAAATATAAATACCCTTAGGAAGATCTGTAAGAATAATTGTATTATCTTTTTGAAATGGATTTTCAATTGTCTGTACTAATTGACCAGTCATATTATAAATCAAAGCAATTTTATATTGTCCTAGATTTTTTCCGCCTAACACATAAATCTTATTATCTTTTACGGGATTAGGAACGATCACAAGACTTTTTGACAAATCTACATCTGCAACTCCCATATAAGCACCCCAAATTAAAGCGACGAACTCAGGACGATCGATGTATGGATTTCTATTACCTTGGTAAGTGAATGCCGCATTATTTCTTGCTATCTCAAAAGGAGAAACAGGATCTAAATTATTCCACTCGAGTAATTGTTTTAATTCCCATGTCTGTAAGCCAGGGTAGGCTGTACTACCTAATATGTTTCCGCTGCTGAAACCTGATAGCTGCGTCTCGTATCTGGTTACAAAATATAATATCATTCTGGCAATATCACCTTTAAACTCATCAATTGGTTCAAAAACAGTCCCCGCATAACCTGCAGATACTGAACTTCCCAGTTTAGAACCGTTTAGTGATGTAAATGAGGTTGATCCTACTTTTCCAAAAGGATAATTTGATCGCATTCCGTTGACTTTTCCGTCAGTAGGTGTAACAAAATGGACATCAGATCTCATCGGTAAATTCTGATTAAATAAACTTTGCGGTACGACATGTTCTCGGTTGTAACAGTCTCCTTCAACACTATAATTTCCACATTGTTTGACTCCATGATTATAAATATATGGATCTGTTCCTGTCGGATTTTCAGAATACATATCCATTACAGTTCCATCATTTTCGTAGAAATAATCCCTATCTGTGCTTTGAAAAGCTGTCAGCAAATTGCCATAGCCATTATCTTGGTGGCCGTTGGTAATGATAGTTTTCAACTTTGACTTTAAAGAAGCTCCTGATAATCCCGCAGTGCCATCATAATAGTTTGACGGAGCCTGTCCATAAACAGAATTTAATACAAGGCTTACCAAAAGAGTTAGTACAAGTTTTTTCATTTTGATTTAAATAAAGGGTTAATATTATGGTTTAAAAAATTTGTTGATAATTTGTCATTTTCCGTCATTATGAGTGTGTGTTTTTTCCGAAGGATGCGAATGAATCTTAACATATTTGATATTAAAATTGTATACCTGATGAATTACCAAAAGGAGCATAAAAAGAAGCCAGCCAACAATAAAAAAAAGATCTTGAGAAGTAAGCCTGTGCTTACCTCTTCGAATAATTTTTCTTCTAAAACGTCGTTTAAATCCCATGTTCTAAATTAGAAGGTTATCTGATAATTAATCCCAAAAGTATTGCTATGACCATTCTTTTGATAAAGAGGGGCAAGCATAGAGACAGATTTTTTGTTTTTATTAGCTGATAAAAACATATTGATTTTCGGAAATAGCCAATAAGCTAATTCGGTTGAAAGTATTCCTACCCCAGCGCCCGCTACTACATCTGTTACCCAGTGTTTGTTATTAATAACTCTGTAAACACTTGTGAATATTGCAAATGGATATCCTGATAAACTGAGCCAATAATTACTGTCTCTATATTCTCTATACATAAACTGCGCTGTTGAAAAAGCAATTGCTGCATGCCCAGACGGAAAAGACATATTGTTGGATTTATCTGGGCGTTCTTCTCCAATTAAATATTTTGAAGGTATTACGATTGCTGTCGATATTAGCTGCGATGTTGCAAGAATAATTGTTCTTTCTCTTAAATTATGCTTGCCTTTCAAACCTGAAATATTAAATCCATAAACCATCACGGCAGGTATGAATTGGGTATAATTATCCAATGTAGAATTATGAAGATTATGGTCTTTTACTTCTTTTCGTACTCCTGCATCAAATTCTTTCATTTTAGGAATAGCGAAACTCATCGCTCCTATGGATATTAAACTTGTAGGGGCTATAAGTCTCTTATAACTAAAATTATTTTCAGGTTTTTGGACAGCAATCGTATCCCCAATTTTTTCACTTACTGTTAAGCTATCCTGTGCTAAAGCCAAATTGCATACTAGCATAAAAAAAAGAACTGGAATCTTATTTATAATATTGATTATCATTGCATTAATTGAAAAATTAGAGTAAATAGTTTTGTTGAATATTTTCAATAAACAACCTGTTCTCGGTTTGAGAACTTTATTTTAATTGATATTTGTTGGAACTTTTCTTAAGTGATTAGTGAAATTAGAATGCTATGTTATTTTTATTTGAAATTCATTCGTTGGATGCGTACAGCATTTAGAATTGCAATCAATGCAACACCTACATCTGCAAAAACAGCTTCCCACATTGTTGCCAATCCTCCGGCTCCAAGAATTAAAACAATTGCTTTGACCACAAATGCTAAAATGATGTTCTGCCAGACAATTCTTTTAGTTTTTTTGCCAATGTTAATAGCCATTGGTATTTTTGAAGGTTTATCATCTTGAATCACGACATCAGCAGTCTCAATGGTCGCATCACTCCCTAAGCCGCCCATGGCAATACCGACATCACTTAAAGCAACCACTGGGGCATCATTAACACCGTCACCAACAAATGCAACGCTCTCATTTTTGGATTTTATTTCTTTCACCTTGTTCACTTTATCCTCAGGAAGAAGGTCACCGAAAGCGTTGTCAATTCCTATTTGTTCTGCGACATATTTTACAACGCTTGTTTTGTCACCACTAAGCATTGTTGCCTTTACATTTAAATTATGTAACAGTTCTAAAGTTTTTTTAGCATCGTCTTTAATACTATCAGCGATAGTTATGTAGCCTGCAAATTTTTTATCATAAGCAATTGCAATAACGGTGTAAACAATTTTTGAAGGATCAACATCATATTGAATATTGAACTTATCCATAAGCTTGAAATTCCCTACGAGTATATCCTTACCGTTGATTACAGCTTTAAGACCATGACCTGCAATTTCCTCAGAATTCTCAACATTAATTGATGTATCCAAATCGCCAACATATTCGTGGATAGCAGTTGCCACAGGATGGGTACTCTTGCTCTCTACAACATTAACCATCTTAAGGATTTCATTTTTATCAAATTCTGATTTAATATCGACTTCCTGAACTTTAAATACTCCTTCCGTCATAGTACCGGTTTTATCCATCACAACATTTTTTATTTCGGCAATCTTATCTAGAAAATTACTGCCTTTAAATAAAATTCCGTTTCGACTTGCTGCACCAATACCTCCAAAATACCCTAAAGGAATTGAAATGACTAAAGCACAAGGACAAGAAATTACCAGAAAGATCAAAGCTCTGTATAACCAATCTCTAAAAATATAATTATCGACAAAAAAATATGGAATAAGACATATCAGTACTGCTAACACAACAACAATCGGAGTATAAACTCTTGCAAATCTTCTTATAAACAGCTCCGTAGGTGCCTTCTGCGCAGTCGCATTTTGAACCAATTCTAAAATCTTACTGAGTTTACTGTCCTCATAAGCTGTATTGATTTTTACCAAAGCAACACTATTCATATTAATCATCCCTGCAAGAACAGTCTCTCCTTTATTTTTTGTATCAGGTTTACTTTCGCCGGTTAGTGCTGCCGTATTAAAAGATGCTGAATCTGAAATAAGCTCTCCATCCAAAGCAAGTTTTTCTCCAGGTTTTAACTGTATGGTTTGCCCTATCTCTGCATTGGAAGCTTTAATAGTTTTTGTTTCGTTATTTTCAATAATTGTCACCTCATCCGGTCTTTGATCAAGAAGAGCTTTAATATTACTTTTTGCTCTTGTTACTGCTAGTGTTTGAAAAACTTCCCCTACAGCATAAAATAACATAACAGCTACACCTTCAGGATATTCACCAATTATAAAAGCTCCTATAGTTGCGATACTCATCAAAAAGAATTCAGAGAAAACATCACCATCCTTAATGCTTTCAAAAGCTTCTTTTAAAACAGGAAGCCCGACAGGGGCATAAGCTGCTGCATACCAAACAATACGAATCCAATCTTTAAACCAGTCTGGTTTAAAATAATTATCTAACGCAATTCCCAACAGAAGCAATAACAATGAAACTATTGCGGGAAGGAACATCTGAAAAGTACTCTTATCACTATTGTCATGATCGTGGTTATGTCCATCGTCATCGGAATGATGCTGTACTTCTTTCTTTACATTTGTTGAACAACAGCCATTATCCTCAACAATGAGTTTTTTGGCTCCTGCATCCTTATAAATCTTGCCTTCCTGAGGCGTACAGCAAAGCTGGTTACCTTGCTCATCGTAAGTGTGTTGATGTTTCATAGAAGTATATTTTAAGTGATTTTTAATTTTTTATTTTAAATTTTTACTTTGCTCCTTCTTTGCAATCCAGTTTTTATACCATTTGAATTTATTCAGGCTTAATACAAAAAGGGTGAGAACAGTTGCTAAAAATGACAATAAAAACATATTTAAGGCAAGAGCCGCTCCAATAGCTGACGCTGCCCATAGTGCTGTAGATGTTGTTAATCCCTGCATATTGCTTGATTTATCTTTTAATGCTAATCCAGCACTTATAAATCCAAGTCCTGCCGGAATTGCTGCAAGCATTCTGGCTATCGCTGATTTATCATCTGTAAGATGAGAGGCAACCGCAACAAAAAGACAAGATGCCAAGCAAAGAATAGCAAACGTTCGTATACCGGCATCTTTATGAGCTGCTTCTCTTTCATAACCTATAATGCTGCCGAATAATATAGATAGCAGCAATTTGCCTGAAAGAATAAGTTCAAATTTTATATCCATGTTGTATCTAACATTACTTGATTATTTTTGTTTCAAACCTTGATTTTTATAGAGATAATATGCAGTTTGATAATTTGCGACAGCCTTGTTAATATACTGATCAGAAAAAATCTTTGGTATCTGTTGATTTTGCGTTTTATTATATAAATAAGCTTCCACTTTCTGCTGAGGGCTCAATATCACAAGTTTATCGTTTTCCATATATCCCAACTTTTGATAGGTACTTACAAAAATTCTAGGAATATAATTGTCGCTCAAAACATTCTTACCATAAAGGTTACTTCTGTAGTTCCATCCCATTAAATCAAATAAAGTTGGATAAAGATCAATTTGTGAACACATTTTTTCAATTTTTAAAGAGTTTTGGTTCGGAAGATTTATAATCATTGCTGGGATATGATATTTGGAAATATCAATTTCATTTTTACCTGCGCTACTTGCGCAGTGATCAGCTACAATCACAAATACTGTATTTTTAAACCACGGCTTACTTCTAGCTTTTTTAAAGAATTGTCCGATAGCATAATCTGTATATTTTATTGCACCTTCCCTACCCGAACCGGATGGTATATCAATTTTGCCATCAGGATATGTAAACGGACGGTGATTGGAAGTGGTCATCACAAAATCATAAAAAGATTTTCCTTGTTTATATTTCTGGTCTGCCTGTTTAATCACTTGATTGTATAAATCTTCGTCACAAATCCCCCATGCATTTTCAAACGTAATTTCTTTCTGGTTGATCGGCGTCCTCAATGCCTGATAGTTTTCTTTTGCCAAAGGATTTCTCTTCTTATCTATAATATCATATCCGTTATTTCCAAAATATTTATTCATATTATCAAAATATCCATCTCCTCCATAAATAAATGTGTTATCGTAACCTTGTGCACTAAAAATTGAGCCTATAGTTGTAAGATGATCATTATCTTCTCTTCTGACAATACTGTTGCCTGGCGTTGGTGGGACAGCTAACGACAAAGCCTCCATTCCACGCACTGTTCTGGTTCCTGTAGCATACATTTGTGAGAATAAAATGCCACCGCCGGCTAAAGAATCTAAATTTGGAGTAAGCCCTTGTTTATTCCCGAAAGTACCCATAAAGTCCGCGCTGAAACTTTCCATTGTTATCATTATAACATTTGGCTTTATAAGATTTTGTTTGCTGGATATTTTTCGTTCTATAGAAAGGTTATTTGAGAAAAATCTTTGATTATCGTTCAAATCAGTTCTAACTATTTTAAAAGCGCTTTCGTTATCAATTAGTTTGTAAAAATGATCGTAATTGATTTCATTGTTTTTATAGGCGGAGAAAAACGAATAAATTCCTGCCTTAGAAATTTCATTTTGATAACGATTGACACTTTTATCTGCTAAACTATTACTGATAAACAAAGAGTATATTATGGTAAGGCAGAAAAATCCTAAAAAACAATTAGTCTAACCGAAAATTTATGTTGTCCGTTAAATGAAAAAAAGAATATTTTGCTTTTGTAAAACAAAATAAATATTAAGGTCATAAGCAGAAGTATCGATGATATCAAAACGGGTAAAGGGTAAGACTCATTTATGTTATTAATAACTTCGTAAGTATATACCAAATAATCTACAGCAATAAAATTAAATCGGCTCTCAAACTCCTGCCAAAATGTAACCTCGGCAAAAAATGAAAATAAATGTATAAGAAGAAAAATAATAAAAGTGCTGTAGGTAATAATTTTATTGAATAAAGACCTTATGTATTTCTGAGGAAAAATCAATAGATAAAAACTGTATGGTAGCAGAAAGAATAATCCAACTCCAAAGTCAAACAAAAATCCCAGAAGAAAAATTTTCATTATAGGTAACAGAGATAAATCAGCCTTTTGAAAACTGACTGCTAAAAATCCAAATCGGAGAAGTAAAGACGATACCAGATAAAATAAAAAAGAATAAACCAGTAATGTGTAATTGCCCCAATAGTTTTGTTTTAATTTCATATATCTAAATATTTGAAATGATTAATTGCGTAAAAAAATACAGCTTTGGTTTTGCAACTGAAGTAATTCCTATTCCCCCATCAAATGGAACCTTTATATTAAAAAGTGTGAACGGAGTGCCAGGATGGGTTACTCAATAAGATTAATTTCAAAATGAAACCGCTACTATTAAGTAGCGGTTTTGTCTTTACTGAAAACATCATCACCTTATCAGCCACTGATTCAAATCTTTATAATGTTGGTACATCCAGGAAAAATCTTCAACATTTTTATAGCTGTTGCGGATCTGCTCTACGACAGTTTTTCCCGTTTTATCATTATCAAGAAATAGAGATATTTTTTTGTATTTCTTTAGTATTTTATCTCCCGCTAAGAGCATCGATGTTGAATTAAAGACTAAATAATCTGCATCTGAAGAAAATTTATCATCTTCTATCGTTTTATATGACAAATAATCAAAAAAGCCCTCAAATACAACAATTTCATTATTTTGCTGATTTCCCTTCTTTATTAACGTCACATCTTTTGGTCCGAGGCAGATTTTAGAATATTTATTACGGACTTCAATACCTCCTGAATTATTAAAAAAAGCAATCGCAAAATAATATTTATCTTCTATTTTGTAATGGATCTCTTTGATAAGACTTTTACAATTCAAAACTCCCCTTGACTTAAGATACTCTAGCAACGCAGGATGCTCGACATCGATTGTTTTTAAAACATTATAAGTAAAGCCATCATTTGTTTCAACCACATTATCTATTGTAGGCGAAAAATCAAGCTTATTTAAATATTCAAGCGCTGTTGAAACATTACATTTATTAATAGCTTGAACTATTGATATAACATCATATATTTTACCTGTTCCAAAATCAAAAGCTGTATTCTTAATGAAATCTACAGACAGGCTGGCTGTTTTCTCTTGTCTATCTAATGCAAAATAAAATGCTGTTCTTTTGTTTTCTTTTACAGGGAATAGACCATAGGATTCCATAACCGTCCTGATACTGACGTTTTGTTTTATTTGCTCACAATTCATTGTAAATAAAATATTAGATTAATTAAAAAATGACGGGATATCCATCCGGAAGAAATTTTCCCATTCTTGTGTCCCGGTAAAGTTCTATCATAAGTTGTTGTATCTCCTTTAAAAATACCTTACCACTAAAATCAGAGGATCGTAGTTTTAATTTTCTATTTTTTTTGATAAAGTAATTGTAAGATTTCTCT
Organism: Bacteroidota bacterium; assembly: GCA_023448955.1. Lineage (GTDB taxonomy): Bacteria > Bacteroidota > Bacteroidia > Flavobacteriales > Weeksellaceae > Epilithonimonas. The sequence goes on along the minus strand of JAEXJU010000130.1, from coordinate 13,071 downwards.
ATCAGCTCTCTTGTCTGTAATATATTTCGATAATGATATGCGAACTGCAGCATTTCCTGCTCCTGCAATCTGTACCTTTTTTTAAAATAATTAATTCGATAGGTGATGAACAAGTGTTCGCTATCTATATTCAAATCTGCTTCCTGAATTTTTTCAGTGGAATATGGATGAATTGCAATGTTTTCTCCTTTGCATTTGAAATTAAATGACACTGTACTGTATTTATCGAGACTGCCCTTAACCTGTTTTAAAAATTTAAAACAAAAATCATTTGCTGTTCGATAATTTAAGTCAAACTTCGAATTAAATGTTGACAGTTTCAATACAGTGCCAGTTGATGGAAGTTTAGCCAGCCAAATTGCAAATATGATATGTTTATTATTTTTAATATTATACACCAACTGATAAAGCATATAATTATATTCCGGTATTACAATTAATTTCTTCAGCCAATAACTGCTGATAAGAAAAGATGTGTAGCCTCTTTCATCGTAGGTTGGTGTTGATATAAGTCCTGCAAAAGTTTTGATTTCCTTACCTTTTCTATTCTGGGACTTATACCATCCCATCTTAAATTTTGCTAAAAACTCATAGGCATTAATTACCTGCTTTGTTGAGCCACTGGGAGAAATTTTGCTATTCTTAATTTTAAGCAGGGCGAAAGTATTATTTTCAGTCTCAAAATCATCATCGAACAAAGAGAGTTGCTTCGGACGATCTTCAGGTCTGAATTGTTCATTACTTATAATAGAGATTATATTAAATATAACCCTTAGCGCATTGATGGGAATGTTGGCGGCTTGACTATTTTCATCAAAGATAAAATCATCAACAAAATGGTTGCCTATTCTTATACTCTCAGGAATTCTTTCATTTTTAAATTCCTTGCGAATGATTTTCTGACTGCTATCTTGTAACGACATCATCTTTTTCTTTATTGCAGTTTATTAGTTCATATTCATTGTTAATTAGAACTAAAGCTCTCTCAACGTCCAGGACAATTTTTCGCCCCTCCTGAGTGATCGCATCTTTAATTTTACCGCTCTTTTTTAATCTCATAGCAGATGAAATACTGCAATTAAATAACTTGGCTATACCTTTAAGACCATACACATACTTTTCATCAATTATTTTATTTTGCTGCAAGGATCTCTTTGTACGATTTGTTATATAAATATTTTCATATTTAAATAAACTTACTAATTCCTCCCCGGTCATTTGCCAAATAAGCTTTTGCTTTAGTTTATTAATTTCGTTAGACATCGATCGCATTTTTATTAGTTATGTTGTCTTCTGCGATTTTTCTTAAAATCCGCTTCACATTCCTCGGTAATTTCCTGCAAGGTCTTTTTCTTGCCTTTAGAAATCCAGTTCAGTATTTCTTCTTCAAAAAAATATAGTTTCTTACCGTTTTTGTAGCATGGGATTTTTCTTTCTCTAACAAGAGTGTAAATGGTTGGTTTCGCTTTACCGATTAAGGATGCTACTTCATCTATTCCGATTGGAATTTTTTTGAGAGGTATAACAACATCTTCTTTTGATACCAGATGCTTTATCTCAGCAAGTTCACGAATTAAGAAGGCGACTGCTTGTGGTAAATTTTCAAATGAAATATTTTGCAAATCCATAATACTTGATTTTAATTATTATGGTGCAAATGAAAAAAGTGTTTTCGCTGTGTTTGAAAAACACGACGAAAACACTTAAAACACTGTGTTTTTGTAATCGATATTAAGCAATAAGTTTTTACCTACTGTTGAAACTTAATTTTTATAGCTCATTCTAAACGTATTAATCAATTAAAATTTATTTACTAAGATTATTTTAAAAGATTAATTTTCAAATGGTAAAAATGCAGATCTCATACGCTCTTGTTCAGATCTGGGTATTCCAATCTCGCTAGCAATACTTTCCCATCCTCTTACAACCGAAATGACTTTTTCAATGATTTCATCCATTTCATTTTCGTTCAGTCTAAATTGAGCGCCCACTTCCTTAGCAAGTTCAAGATCCAAAGCATTATTATCTGTATCAATATTTAGAGCAAGTCCTTCTTTATCCACAGACGGATTAATGTCATAGGCTGGTGAAAGTATCCATCCTTTTGGGGTTAAAATAAATCCGTGATTTCTAAGGTGATCATCTGTGTTTGATATACAAATACTAAACACGATTCTTCTCCATAATTCCTTCAAATTATTGTTAACATCAATACCGTAGTTCGTAATAAAATCAACGATATCAAGGTAACTTGCAGTTGAATCTCTTAATTTTTCTTCATTGTTTCCTGTCATAGTCATAGCTGACGAAAAATGAATTCTTCCGGAGTTTGTTCTATCAAATCTTTTGGTGAAAAATGTATGATAGCTGTTACTTAATTTTTGAATCTTTGTTTCTGACATATTAATTCCGGCATCAGTAGCTAATCGGTATGCCAGATATTCCCACGCTGCCTTATCAATTGTATCATTTTTTGAAGGAAATTTAGCAATCCATAAATTTTTTTCCTGATCCATAACATTAGCTTTCGGTCTTGCACCCCCTAATGAAGATCCTGGAACTACAAGCAGTGCTAATAACCTTTTCATTTTAGGCTCATCTTCATTTTCAAAACTTTTCACGGCTGCCTCCAACTCTCTTAATGATGACCAGGGTGGTGTAGGGTTATTCTCATCATCATCTAAAAAATTTCCATCTATTGAAGTCTTAAATCGCAGAGCACCCATCCTTGTTTGGTCATACACTCCTAATAAATAATCCAGATCATAAAGTTTCTTTTCTTTCTCTCCAGTTTCTTTGGCTACCTGAATAGATTTTCTTTTCATTAGTGTTCTTCCCCAAGTATCAGGCATACTATCCATAAAAACACCAAAATTTTCTTTATTGGTTGGATATTGTGGACCTCCAAACAACTGAAGATCAGGATCTATTAAATTTTGACCCGCACTTTTAATCCACTCTTTATCATATTCAAAACTAAAGGACTTTTTTCCTTTACCCTGATGAGCTGACAAAATCCCCATTAAATGAGGACCTTGAAGGTCAATCCAATCTGCATATACAAATATGTCAACTTTAGTAGATTTCATTTAATTATATTATTTCAGTAATTCTAAATCTTGCAATTTTCTTCCAAATTCATCATCAGATCCAAGCTTTAAAATATCATCGCTAAGACCCAATACTCTCAAAACATTAAAATATGATCCCATTGCCACACTTGGATCACCTTTTTCAATAAGATGTAGTGTTGAACGTACAATTCCGGCTCTCTCTGAAACCTGCTCTGTAGTTAATTTTCTTCTTTTTCGAGCAAGTTTAATATTCTCTCCCATTTGTTCCAGCAGAGCCAAATACTTGGGTAAAATTATTTGTTTCTTTTTCATAATGTCCGTTATTTCATACAAAATTACACATTTTGTATGAAATAACGGACATTTTAAATAAAAATCTCCTCCATTTGACTTTTCAAATAAAAAAGACTAACTTTGTATTATTTCTTATGTATACATAAGTAAATAATACTACGTACTAATGAATTTTGAAAAGATTGTTGATGCTTATATTGCTGGTAGTCCTCACAGAAAGGCTTTAAATAAAAAGGAATTTGATTATTTGGTACAGGAAATTTCGAGTTTTCGCAAATTCAAAAAATTAAGTAAAGAAATTAGCGAATACATACTTCAAAAACATTACACCTTAGAACAAGATTTATATATTTTCAATGACTCCAATCCTGAAGTTGTTGACTTGGTTTATGCGTATAACAAATATACACACTTTAGCCACCATTCAGCACTAATAATGCATCAAATAAGTACTATTGAAAACAACGCCATCTATTTATCAGAAGAGATCGATAGCATTTCCAGTCCTAAAAACACCTTAACTCAAGGAAATATAGATTTAGCTTTTAGTAAACCTCAGAGAGTCACAAAAAATATAAAGCAATTCAGAGACAAAACATTTTACTTTCTTAAAAATCAAAGCAGTACTACAATGGAAACCTTCATTAATGGAGTAAAAGTTTCAAATCTTGAAAAGACACTTATAGACTGTACTGTAAGACCACTATATTCCGGTGGAACAAAAAATATCCTTAATGCATTTGCTATGGTAAAGCAATTAATTGACGCAGATAAATTACATCATCATTATAAAAAATTATCATTTGTATATCCTTATCACCAAGCTATTGGATTCTACTTGGATAATGCAGGTTATAAAGAAGAGTTTTACAGTAAATTTCTGGCAATGAATAGTGATTATGATTTTTACTTAGACTATCAGTTAACTTCACCTCAGTACAATCCGAAGTGGCGAATCCATTACAATGAAGACATTATCCAATAAAAAAATTACTTATAATTTATCTTTATCTTTTCAAGGAAATTTCTGCACACTTCAAAGAGTTGAAAGATATTGTTTGCTTGGATAATACTATGTCTTTGCTGAAAAAGAGTTTCTCTAAATGATTCTGCATCAAAGACTGCATCAGATGGATCTTTTGTCAGGGCTAAATTAACGCTGATACCAGTTGTCAAATCGTTGTTCAAAATACTTCTGATATCAACAAGGGGCTTTAGATAAAAATTTAATTCTCCAATACGCCCCTGACTTTTTGAAAAAGGGAGATCGTGATTTTTGCCGAGTACATCCATATACTCTGTTAGACGAATCCTCATTAATTCTTTCTGCCTCTGAATATCAGTATAAGATATAAGTTCTTTCTTTATCGGGTCAATTTCACTTTCGATCCGTAAGATTTCGTTTTTGGTCACTTCTATATCAAAAAGAGGATTATCTAATTTATCCTGTTCTATAGATAGCGAATTTAATTTACCTTCAATTTGTTGCAGTAAAAAAGGAATATTCTCTACATTCTTCATTTTATGTAAAATCTATTTATGATAAAATTTCTTCTAAAAAAATTTAACTATTAATAATGTATTATAATTTTTTGAAATATTCCCGACATTTAAGTTCGTAAATGGATAGCTTCAGAAATATTAGTAAATGCTCAATAATCGCTACGACTATGCAAGGAGTTAAGATATTTATTATACTAAAATTTTAAATCTCTTTTTATTTTAATGATACCTTTTTCATCATCATCTTTTAAATGACTTTTAATTGAGTCCGTTTCAACATCTTTTAGTGAATGTTGAAAAACTTCTTTTAAAAACAATGCTACTTCATATTGATTTCGCCTATCAAAGTGCTTCCAAATGTTCCAGCCAAAATGATACAAATCCATATTAGATAATTTGTGAACCCTTACAGGGCTAAAATTTTCTATTTTTTCTTTCTTAGCATACTTTGTAATGTAGCTGCATAGGTTTTCTAAATCATTAACAGATGTGTATAGCGCAAATTGCTCCTTTGTATATCTTAATGCAATCTCAAGCTTATTATCGAACTTTACAACTTCTTTAAATTTTAAATCTTCTTTAATATCAGCAATAGTAACAGGTCCAGAAAAGAATTCATTAACCAAAACTAGATTTTTTCTTTTAGTAATAATTCTGCTTATAATTTCATAGATAGTATGCAAAAACAATGTTAGACCTGAATAAATAACAACACCTACGAAAATCACGACTATAAAAAAGATATTTGCCGTAAATTCATCGGACCCTTTATCGATAAAATATGTTCTGACTTGAGTTCCTAAAAGGATACATACCACTATAATGGGTAAATACATACATATTAATTCAAAATTTTTGACTTTCATATTTATTAGTTTGCTTGTATAATTTCTTGGTTTTCTTCTAAAATATTTTCATCCAGCTTAATAGCTCCAGCTGCTCTATTTTTCAGTTCATCAACTACTTTAGCATAAACTTGAGTTGTTGTAACTTTACTGTGTCCAAGCATTTTACTAACTGTATAAATGTCTGTTCCTAAAGAAAGCTGCAATGTTGCAAAAGTATGTCTGAAGCAATGAAAAGTTATATGCTTTGTTATTCCAGCTGATTTGACCCATTTTTCGAGAGGTCTCGAAATCCAAGAGCTATCTTGTAAATTTTCAAATACTAGCTGTTCGGGAAGTCTCGGAGATCCGCATAAAGGAATTGCTTGTTCAGAAATCGGTGTATACTCGACTCCTTTTGTTTTCTTTTGTCTAAATTGAATTTTGATTCTATTTGACTGAACATCAATTTCTTTCCACTTAAGCCTTTTAATATCACAATGTCTTAACCCTGTCAGTGCAGAAAATAAAGATGCTCTTTTCAATTCATCATTTTCACAAGGAGTATTTACTAAAAGATTAAGTTCCTCCAAAGAGAGATGTTCACGGAAAGATTCTTGCTCTCCAATACCTTTAATCTTTGCTGATAAGTCAATTATAAAATAACCATCAATAAAAGCTTGGGAAACTATTGCCTTAAAAATAGAAAAGTACGTTGCAGCACTATTATTTGAAAGAATTCCTTTCTTTTTTCCGCGATAGGGCGCCGATAAAAGATAAAGCTTAAAATCATCAGCAAAACTCAAATCAATTTTTGAAAATCTTAAATCATCTCCGGAAAACTCTATAATAAATTCAATTAAACACCTCCAGTTAGTTCTAATTGAATCAGAACTATTATTTGAGCCGTGTCTTTTCTTTAGCAACCTATTACAGTAATCTATAAATTTTTCTTTTTGTTTTTCTTGCAATTCGGCCTTAATAGCATCGCTATCACTATACAAGTCGACATTATCATATTCTTTTTGGCGTAGTTTACGAATTCCATCAGCATATAACATTGTCTCCCTGTCACGCTCACTCTTACAAACTATAATTCCATTATCATCACGCTTTGGTTTAAAGGCTTTTGTCCCGTCCTTTAGGTTAGTTCTGCTTGTTCTTTTTTTATCCCATTCAACCGTATAAACAATTCTATTGAGATACTCCCTAGAACGTTGCGGTTTATTTTTTCCAGCAATAAATACAGGATAACTCTCCAAATAGACATACCATTCATTTCTATCCTCAGCTTTACGCAATCTAACTGTAACTTGAGTTTTTGAAAGTTGTTTCATAAGCTTAATCTATAGTACCATTATATAATTTGTCAATCTCGCTTTTTGGAGCATAAACATAATTACCAATTTGACGGGTGGGAATTGAGTACTTTCTGATATGCTTGTATACACTCGTATCGTGTAACTGAAATTTTTTGGAAATCTCACCAATAGTATAGCAATTCTCTTCAGAAAGATCATACAAGTTAGGATTAGAATTTTTCTTTTCAATCTTTTCTTTAGATGCCGGAGGAAACATTTCTTGCAAAACTTCACGATTTACTTTTATTAAACGAGTTCCTTCATTAATAGAAGGTATTACATTTTGTTTGATAAGTCTATAAAGTGTTCTTTTTGCAATGTCAAAGAGTAAAACAGCTTCAGGGACTGTCAAGAGAATTTTATCTAAAGGAATCTGATCAATCAGTTCTTGTCTTTTTAATTCTAATTTTTCTTGACGCTTTCTTTTCTGGTAAGCATTTTTTATACACTGCTCACGACAATAAAATGAAGTTACTGTCTTAGGTATAAATTCCTGCGAACAATGCAGACATTCTCTTTTAATCCTTTTAATCATACATATAGAAAAACTAAAGGTAAGAAAAAAAATCTTAAGTGCCACATCTTCTCTGCTTAAGTGCCGGTACAAATATGGTACAAATGTGTAATAAAAAACACTTAAAAAAGCACAAAATCAAAAATCTTTGAAAAAACAAAAATCCCCACAAACATACGCCTGTGGGGATTTTCTATATTTTGTTAATTAATATTAATCAATAACTACTTAACTTCTTCGAAGTCTGCATCCTGTACATCTTCTGCACCTCCTGCATTTCCTCCGTTTTGTGCTCCTGCATCAGCTCCCGGCTGTTGTCCTGCTGCGTACAATTCTTCTGAAGCTGCCATCCAAGCTGCATCTAAAGCTTCCGTTTTAGCTTTTACATCGTCTGCATTTTTAGCTTCGAAAGCCGTTTTCAGTTCTCCGTGAGCAGTTTCAATAGCTGCTTTTTTATCAGCAGATAATTTTTCACCAAACTCTTTCAATTGCTTTTCAGTCTGGAAGATCAATCCGTCTGCTTTGTTGAAGATTTCAACTTCTTCTTTTTTCTTAGCATCGGCAGAAGCATTTTCCTGAGCCTCTTTCTTCATTCTTTCGATTTCTTCGTCAGAAAGACCTGAAGACGCCTGAATTTTAATAGACTGTTCTTTACCCGTTCCTTTATCTTTAGCAGAAACACTTAAGATACCGTTGGCGTCGATATCGAAAGTTACTTCGATTTGAGGAACTCCTCTTGGTGCAGGTGGAATATCTGTAAGGTCAAATCTACCTATTTCTTTGTTATCGTTGAACATTGGTCTTTCTCCCTGTCCTACTCTGATGCTTACAGCCGGCTGGTTGTCAGAAGCTGTAGAGAATACCTCAGATTTTTTAGTTGGGATCGTAGTGTTCGCTTCAATTAATTTAGTGAAAACAGAACCCATAGTTTCGATACCTAAAGAAAGTGGAGTAACATCTAATAAAAGAACATCTTTTACATCACCTGTCAATACACCTCCCTGAATCGCAGCACCGATTGCTACAACCTCATCCGGGTTAACTCCTTTAGACGGTTTTTTACCGAAGAATTTTTCCACTTCTTCCTGGATGATCGGGATTCTTGTAGAACCTCCTACCAAGATTACCTCGTCGATATCTGAAGTAGATAAACCTGCATCTTTCAATGCTTTCGCAACCGGCTCCATAGATCTTCTTACCAAATCCGCAGATAACTGCTCGAATTTAGCTTTCGTTAAAGTCTTTACTAAGTGTTTAGGACCTGTAGCCGTAGCTGTAATATATGGAAGGTTAATTTCTGTCTGCGGAGAAGAAGACAACTCGATTTTTGCTTTTTCAGCAGCTTCTTTCAATCTTTGTAATGCGATTGCATCAGACTTTAAGTCAACTCCTTCTTCAGCTTTGAATTCATCTGCCATCCAGTTGATAATTACATCATCAAAATCATCACCTCCTAAGTGTGTATCTCCGTTTGTAGACAATACTTCGAATACACCATCTCCTAAATCTAGGATTGAGATATCGAAAGTACCACCTCCTAAATCGTATACCGCGATTTTTTGGTCTTTGTGGTTTTTATCTAAACCGTAAGCCAATGCAGCAGCAGTAGGCTCGTTGATGATTCTTTCTACTTTAAGACCAGCGATTTCACCCGCTTCTTTTGTAGCCTGTCTCTGTGCATCGTTGAAGTATGCAGGAACCGTAATTACCGCTCTTGTTACTTCCTGTCCAAGATAATCTTCAGCCGTTTTCTTCATTTTCTGAAGCGTCATTGCAGAAATTTCCTGTGGAGTATATTCTCTGTCGTCGATTTTTACTTTTACGGTATCGTTTGGTCCTGAAACTACTTTATAAGGTACTCTTGAGATTTCAGAAGCATCATCTTTAAAGTGTGTTCCGATAAATCTTTTGATAGAATAAACCGTTTTAGTCGGGTTGGTTACCGCCTGTCTTTTTGCAGGGTCACCCACTTTTCTTTCGCCATCTTCTGTAAATGCTACGATAGACGGCGTTGTTCTTTTACCTTCTGCGTTAGGAATTACAACAGGGTCTTTACCCTCCATTACAGCAACACAAGAGTTGGTTGTTCCTAAGTCAATTCCAATTATTTTACTCATTTTTATATGTTATTTTTTCGTTATTAAAAATTATTACAGTCTGCATTTCTCAACATTTATACCACGGCAGCAATTGTGACAAATTGTCATTGAAGAGATTTAAAATTTAATTGATATTTTGGAAACACTTGCTAAAAAACAGAAGTCGTAGTTTGCGTTCCACAAATTATTCCAATGGATTTTATTAATTTTGAGATCATCAAAACCTCATCAATGCCACAACAATTTAATCCGCGCGACATTACATGGCTAGGCTTCAATGCGAGAGTTCTTCAGGAAGCTATGGACAAAAGTGTCCCCATACACCTTAGAATCCGTTTTTTAGGGATTTTTTCCAATAATCTGGATGAGTTTTTCCGCGTAAGAGTGGCAGGATTAAAACGGGCAATGGATTTTAAACAAAAGTTTCTCGCTGAATCTTTTTATGATGCTCCCTCAAAAATTCTTCAGAAGATCAACAAACTGGTGATTCACCAGCAGGAAGATTTTGACAGAACCTGGAAAGATGTCCAACGGGAAATGGCCAAGGAAAAAGTATTTATCAAAGATTACAAGCACCTGACCAGCGAGCAGAAAGACTTTGTGGTCAAATATTTCGATGAGGAAGTAGAATCCAATGTGATCCCAATTTTGCTGCACGACAATAAACCGATGCCTTACTTAAGGGAAAAAAGTCTCTTCATTGGCGTTGCGATGCGGAGAAAAGAATGGCAGTATGAAAGTCAGTATGCCATTATCGAAGTTCCCGTGACAGCGAACGGAAGATTTGTCCTTTTGCCAACAGAAGACAAGGAACAGAAAGATGTAATGCTTCTGGAAGATGTCATCATTTATAATCTTCCGCATATTTTTTCTTATTTTGGTTACGACGAATTTACCGCGCATTGTTTCAAAGTGACAAAAGACGCAGAATTTGACCTTGACAATGATATCAAAACAACCTTAGCCGACAAAATCGAAAAAGGTATCAAAAGCCGACGCAAAGGAAAACCAACACGTTTTGTTTTCGATAAGGAAATGGACAAAGCGCTTCTTGAATTTCTCATCAAAAAATTAAATTTAAGCAAAAAAGACAGCATTATTCCCGGACAAAAGATTCATAACTTCAGACATTTTATGGATTTTCCTGATGTTTTTAAAGCTTACCAAAAGCCGACTGAGAGAACGACATTCATTCATCCGGAATTCGCTAACAAACAACGCGTTACGGATGTAATAATTAAAAAGGACATTTTGCTCACATTTCCGTATCATTCTTATGATTCAGTTATTGATTTATTGAGAGAGTCTGCAATGGATCCGGATGTCAAATCAATCCAGATTACGGCATACAGATTAGCGTCCAGCTCAAAAATAGTTAACACTTTAATTAACGCTGTCAGAAACGGAAAAGAGGTCACCGTAATGCTGGAGCTGAGAGCGAGATTTGATGAAGAAAATAACCTGGAATGGAAAGAGAGACTGGAACTGGAAGGCGTAAAAGTGCTTCTCGGGATTCCGAATAAAAAAGTACACGCCAAACTATGCGTTATCAAGAAGAGAGTTAATAACAGAACGATTCAGTATGGTTTTGTGAGCACAGGAAACTTTAATGAAAAAACTGCCAAAATATACGGAGATCATTTACTGATGACTTCAAATCGCGCAATAATGGCAGATATTAATAAAGTATTTACGGTTCTGAATAAACCAAAAGTAGATCCAACGCCGGCACTTAAAACCTGCAAAAGTCTTTTGGTATGTCCGCAGTTTATGCGAGAGAAAATCATTGCGCATATTGATAAAGAAATCGAGGAAGCCAAAGCAGGGCGCAAAGCAGAGATGATTATCAAAGTTAATTCTCTGAGTGACAAAACACTGATTCTTAAAATTTACGAAGCAGCAGAAGCAGGCGTTGAAACTAAGATGATCGTCCGTGGGATTTTCTGCGCCGTAAATCAGAAAGATTTTAAGAAAAAATTCCACGCGGTCAGTATTGTGGACGAATATCTGGAACACGCCAGAGTGATGTATTTTTATAACAGAGGCGCAGAAAATATGTACATCTCTTCTGCCGACTGGATGACCAGAAACCTGGACTACAGAATAGAAGCCGCCACACCGATCCTTCAGAAAAATCTGAAAAAAGAACTGAAAGAACTGCTGGAAATCCAGCTTCAGGATAATGTCAAAGCCCGGATTCTGGATAAGAATATGCGGAATGAATATGTAGAATCGGACAAAAAAGAAAAAATCCGCTCGCAGATAGAAATCTATAATTATCTGAAAAATCAGAAATATTAAGAATTTACTTTAAATTTATGCTTTAAATCGACCAAAGAAAATGATCATCGCCGCCATAGACATCGGAAGTAATGCCGCTAGACTGCTCATCAATGAAGTAAAACCATCCAAAGGGAAAGCCGAATTTACCAAGCTGAATCTGCTGAGAATCCCTCTGAGACTGGGTATGGATGTCTTCAGCAAAGGCGAAATAGGCGAAGAACGGAAACAAATGGTCATCAGTACAATGAAAATCTTCAGTCAGCTGATGACGATGTATAAAGTAGATCATTACCGCGCTTGTGCCACCAGCGCGATGCGTGACGCTAAGAACGGACAGGAAATCATCGACATTGTCAAACAGGAAGCAGACATTAACATCGAGATCATTTCCGGAGATGAAGAAGCAACTTTGATTTACGAAAATCACGTTGCAGAAGGGCTGGACAAAGACTTTGCTTATTTATATATAGACGTTGGTGGCGGTTCCACAGAACTTACCTTCTATGAAAATAACAAGATGAAGTACGAGCATTCCTTCAATATTGGTACCATCCGATTGCTCAACGGACTGGTTTCCCCTGAGATGTGGGACGATATGAAAAATGAGATCAAGGATAAAATCAAAAGCAAAAAACCAATCTTAGCTATCGGTTCTGGTGGTAATATCAATAAGGTTTTTTCGCTTAGCAAGACCAAAGAGGGAAAACCTATGCCCGTTTCCGTCATCAAAAAATACCTGAAGGAAATGCAGAATCTGTCTGTAGAAGAACGGATGCACCTTTATCAGTTCCGGGAAGACCGCGCCGATGTAATCGTACCCGCTTTACAAATTTTCAATAATGTTATGACGTGGGCAGAAATCAAAAATATTTATGTTCCAAAGATTTCCGTTGCAGATGGATTGATAAAAAGCATTTATTACACCCTCAAAAAAAGAAAAGCTTAATATTTTAAATCTTATTTGGGCAATCCCCTCGCCGGCGCTTTAGCAGCAACTCGGGTCGGGCTATTCGCTATTATCTTTTTCTTTTGCAAAGAAAAAGGATAACCGCTACTATCCCTATTGCAGATTCCAGAAACCAATCCATCAACCATCAACTATCAACTATCAACTATCAA
>JAEXJU010000125.1 GCA_023448955.1 Bacteroidota bacterium | reverse complement strand
CAATGGATTGGTTTGGCGCAGGCAGATGGGAAAATTGTGAAAGGAAAAGTTAAAGAACTTTACGTTTTTGAAGGTCTTGGAAAGAAAAAAGTTACTGAAGTTCAGGCTGGAGATATTTGTGCTGTTGTAGGTTTCGATGCATTCCAGATTGGAGATTCTTTTGTGGATTTGGAAAATCCTGAGCCATTGGAAAGAACGGCTATTGATGAACCAACACTTAATATGACTTTCTCTATCAACAATTCACCTTTCTTCGGTAAAGATGGTAAATATGTTACGTCAAACCACCTGAAAGAGAGATTAACTAAGGAACTAGAGAAAAACTTGGCATTAAGAGTTCAACAAACTGATGACGCGAACACTTTCCTGGTTTTTGGTAGAGGTATTCTTCACTTGTCAGTTTTAATTGAAACGATGAGAAGAGAAGGTTATGAAATGACGATTGGTCAGCCACAGGTTATCTTGAAAGAAGATGAAAATGGTCAGAAACTGGAGCCTTATGAATCTTTGGTAGTGGATGTTCCGGAAGAATTTGCTTCCAGAGTTATCGATTTGGCAACTCAGAGAAAAGGTGACCTTCACATTATGGAAACTAAAGGTGAGATGCAACATATGGAATTCGAGATTCCTTCAAGAGGATTGATCGGATTGCGTTCTCAAATGCTGACTGCAACTGCCGGTGAAGCGATTATGGCACACCGTTTTACAGAATATAAGCCGTTCAAAGGTGCAATTCCTGGAAGAAACAATGGTGTATTGGTAAGTAAAGGAACTGGTCCGGCTACAGAATATTCTATCAACAAACTACAAGATAGAGGTAAGTTCTTCGTGGATCCGGGTGAGGAAATCTACACAGGTATGATTATCGGTGAGCAAAACAAGCCAGGAGATTTGGTTGTAAATATTGTTGAAGCCAAGCAGCTGAACAATATGCGTGCAGCCGGAAAAGATAAAGATACAGGCGTTGCGCCGAAAATCTTATTCTCTTTGGAAGAATGTATGGAATATATCCAAGCTGATGAAGCAATCGAGGTTACTCCAAACTTCATCCGTATGAGAAAGAAAATCCTTTCCGAAGAAGAAAGAAAAAGATTGGAAAGACAAGCTAAAGCTTAATCTTCATAAATTTAAAGTCCTCAATTATGGGGACTTTTTTAAGTTTAATACTAAACACACAATGAAAAAATTTATCATAAAAATCACCTGCAAAGACGAAAAAGGTCTGGTTTACAGGATTTCCGAGATACTTCTGGAAAACGGACTGAACATTATCAAAAATGATGAATTCGTAGATAATGACAAAGCATTATTCTTTATGCGAACTGAAGTTGCCGGGATTGCAGATCCTGAAACTGTGATTAATCAGCTTAAAAAACAGCTGGGAGATTGTTCGATTGAACTCAGCAAAGATGAATGTAAAAATATCATTGTTTTGGTCACAAAGGAACATCATTGTCTTTCCGATCTTCTTATAAGAAACCAATTCAAAGATCTGAATTTTAATATTGTGGCAGTCATTGGAAATTATGACAATCTTAGAGAATTGACTCAGAAATTCAGTATTCCTTTTTTCCATATTCCTGCCGAAAATATAACAAGAGAAGAGCACGAGAATCAAATCAAAGAAAAAATTAAAGATTTCAATTTTGATTATTTGGTTTTAGCCAAGTTTATGAGAATCCTTTCTCCGGATTTTGTAAAAGATTATTCAGGAAAGATAATCAATATTCATCATTCGTTTTTGCCTGCTTTTATCGGTGCTAATCCTTACAAACAGGCTTTTAACAGAGGCGTAAAAATTATCGGCGCAACTGCGCATTTCGTGACCGATGACCTGGATGAAGGCCCGATTATTTATCAGGACATCATCAAAGTCAGTCATTCCAAAACAGCAAGAGATTTAGCTAAAATGGGAAAGGACGTTGAACGAATTGTTTTAGCAAACGCCTTGAAATTGGTTTTTGAAGACAAAGTTTTTATCGACGGAAATAAGACGATTATTTTTGAATAAATAAAGTTAATAAATTATAAAAGCATCCAATTATTCGGATGCTTTTTTTGTATTTCTGATATTATCTTATAGTTTTGCAGACTATGCGTTTAAATTCTTTTATCAAAATATTATTGCTGGCAGTTTTTCTTGTTTCCTGTGCTACCAAAACTAAGAAACCAGTCAAAAAAACTGAACATAACAAACCTGTAATAAAGACAGAAATCAAAACACCGCCTAAACCCGTTACAGGATTGAACAATATCAATCTTCCTGAAGTCAAAAGAGAGTTCAGAGCGGTTTGGATCGCCTCGGTTGCAAATATCAATTGGCCTTCCCGGAACAATCTTTCCACAGATCAGCAAAAACAAGAGGCTATTCAGCTTTTGGATTTATTGGTAAGTTTGAATTTCAATGCGGTGATCTTACAAGTTCGTCCATCCGCAGATGCATTGTATAAAAGCCCTCACGAGCCTTGGTCGTATTTTTTAACAGGACAAACCGGCAGATCGCCTTACCCGGAATATGATCCTTTGGAATTTTGGATAGAAGAATCCCATAAACGAGGTTTGGAATTCCACGCTTGGCTTAATCCTTTTCGTGCGCATCATTCCAATGGAGGTGCCATTTCATCAGAATCGATGGTTAAGAAATCACCAGAGAATGTTGTCAGACTTCAGAACGGAATGTACTGGTTTGATCCGGCTGATGACCGGACACAAAATCAGGCGTCTAATGTGGTAAAAGATATTGTATCAAGATATCAAGTGGACGGAATTCATTTTGATGATTATTTTTATTCTTATGCCGAATATAATGGTGGCAGAGATTTCCCGGATTACAAGTCTTGGACAGCTTATCAAAACTCCGGCGGAACGCTTTCACGGGCAGATTGGAGACGGGCCAATGTCAATAAATTTGTCAAAAGAATTTATGAGGAAATCAAAGCTCAGAAAAATGATGTAAAATTCGGGATTAGCCCTTTTGGAATATGGAAACCGGGTTTTCCTATTGGAATTAAAGGCTCATCTCAGTATGATGAATTATATGCAGATGCCAAACTTTGGCTGAATCAAGGCTGGATCGATTATTTCACGCCACAATTGTATTGGCCGATTGAATCAGCAGGACAAAGCTTTCCACTTCTTTTGCAATGGTGGAATGATGAGAATACAAAAGGACGTCACCTTTGGCCGGGACTCAATACAGTTGCTGTAAAATCTTCGAATCCAGTTTCTGAAATTGTACGAGAAATAGATGTCACAAGACAAATCGTGAAAAATAATACGGGCGAAGTGCATTGGAGTGTCGCCGGAATTACTAAAAGCAAAGCAATGCAGGATGAACTGAAGCTAAACGTGTATAAAGAAAAAGCTATAATTCCTGAAACCAAATGGCTGTCTTCAAAAGATCTCCCGGAGTTGGATGTCACATGGAAAAAACAACAAGGTAATTTTTTACTGAATTGGGATAAACAAGCTGAAGCATTATGTTATGTTATTTATCTTAAATATGGCAATAATTGGCAGACAGAAATTCTTGCCCCAGAGCTGTTGTCCAAAATCATTCCTTCAGAATCTAATGGAAAAAAATTGTCCACAGTTGTTGTGAGGTCTGTAAATAGATTAGGAAAACTGAATGATTATAAAGCTGTTGTGGTGGATTGATTTGTGAAATTAAAAATTTAAATAATCAATAGTATTAGTTAGTTCTGACCATCTTGCGGATAAAAATTTTGCATAATTTTGCGATGAAATTCCGTAACTTCCCAATGAATGACCATCATTAACTTCTACTAATATAGTTTCATTATTTTCAGTAACACCAAAATCCAAAGCAAAAGAATTAGGTTGAGATTTAAAATCAGAAATTGCATTTTTAACAATTTCTAAATTGATAGATTTATCCCAATCTCCTTTATACCTTCTAATATCTAGAATTTCATTATAACGTATAAAACATCTAAATTCGGTTTTAAAATTAATTATTTCTGAACATAATACTTTTGTTGGTTTTTCATTATCTATTAAACCAACAAAATCTAGTTCGTTTTTAAAAACTTTTCCCGCAAATTTTTTAGTTTCTATATCTGGTTTTATAAAAACATTGAATTGTTTTTGTTTCAATACTTCTTCTAGAGTCGATTTCCAAATTTTTCGTTTTAAATACTTTTCTAATTCTTGAGGATAATCTATTTCTTGCTGGTTTCTTTTGAAACCAAGTAACTCAATTCCTCTTCTAACATTTCCGATACCTCCAACAATTATGTTTTCAGGATTATTATCTTTTATAGTTTCAACATTAAAATATTTTTCTATTTCGAAACCAAAATGTTTAAAGCCTTCATAAGCTATAAATGCATTAACATTATAGAATTCTCTATTTTTGTCCGTCTGAATATATACTTTCAATTTTATATAGCTTTTTGTAAATTTAGTAAAATATCTTTTTTTCCTCAAATCTTGAAACTTTTTTAGTTTGATAAGTAGAAGATTTTAACAATAGTAAACTATATATTTCAAATAAAACTATATTTTTATTGAAAATAATCTATCACTATGTCCATCAACAGAAGAAACTGGCTGAAGACGGCTTTCCTTGGAAGCGCAGCGCTCACACTTTCCCCATTGGAATTTTTTGCGAGAGACACACCTTATTTTCAGGATTTGATCAAGGAAAATTCTACTATTCGGTTATGTTTTAATGAAAATCCATTCGGGACTTCGCCAAAAGCATTGGAAACAATGCAGAAAAATCTCAGCGCATCATCGATGTATGATTTTCGTTTTGCTGATGGTTTGTGTGAGAAAATTGCTGGAAATAATCAGGTCAAAAAAGAGAATATACTGGTCTCTGCCGGTTCGTCTTATCTGCTGGAACTGATTACCAAATATGTTTCCATAGATAAAGGTCATTTTATAATTCCGAATCCGTCCTTCACTATTTTTGAGCCGATTGCCGAATTTCTGGGAATGTCAAAATCCGTCATTCCATTGACTGAACAAAAGAAAATCGACTTAGAGAAAATAAAGAAATCGATCCAAAAAGACACAAAACTCATTTACATTTGCAATCCTAATAATCCAACCGGCGATTTGCTGTCCAGACAGGAAATAGAAACTTTTATCAAATCGGTTTCAAAAAACATCACAATTCTGGTAGATGAAGCTTACATCGAATTTACAAGTCAGAAATCTTTGGCAGATCTGGTTAATCAGCATAAAAATCTGGTGGTAACAAGGACTTTTTCAAAGCTTTACGGATTTGCCGGTGCAAGATTGGGTTATGCCATCGGACATCCGGAAATGATCGTTAATCTGAAAAAACTGCAAAGCTGGAGTGGTGCGGAAATCAGCGTGGTCACAATGGCTGGCGCAATTGCAGCAATGGACGATCTGGGATTTATACAAAAGGTTTTGGATAGTAATCAAAAAGTAAAAGATTTTACGATTTCAGAATTTAATAAAAGGGGAATCAAAACCATTCCGTCTT
Source organism: Bacteroidota bacterium (assembly GCA_023448955.1). Taxonomy (GTDB): domain Bacteria; phylum Bacteroidota; class Bacteroidia; order Flavobacteriales; family Weeksellaceae; genus Epilithonimonas. The sequence continues at coordinate 1,127 of JAEXJU010000125.1, read as the reverse complement.
CTGCCAATTTTGTTTATTTTTCGCTGGAAAATTACAATGGTGATTATTTTAAGAAGCTGAAAGATGCCAAAATCCTTGGCGGAAAAACCTATGAAAACAACGGAAAATGGACGCGGATTAGTTTGGGAACAATGGAAGAAATGCGAAAATACTTTGATGTGATTTCTTAATCTATCAAGCAAGAATATTGCTAAATTCCTTCCGGTATTGTGACGGACTTTTCTGAGTATGTTCTTTAAATGTCTTATTGAAATAACTGAAATTGTTAAAACCGCTGTCAAAACAGACTTCCGTAATGCTCATCGGTTGTTCAGCCAGCAGTTTCAGTGCGTGTGTAATCCGGTATTCATTAACAAATTGTGTAAAGGTTTTGTTAGTGATTTTCTTGAAATAACGGCAAAAGGAAGGAACCGTCATATTGGCTAATTCTGCTACGGTTTCCAAGGTAATCTGTTCCTTAAAATGGTCTTTTACAAAGTTAAAAATCACATTAATCCTGTCGTTATCTTCTTTCTGGGTTTGCAGATAATATTTGGAAGCATTCAGGATTTTATAATCTTGGGTTAGTGACATCTGATCCAGAATTTCAATCAGAAGAAGCAATTTGTTCAAAGAATGTGATTCCGTCAATGCATCAATTTTTGGTTTCAAAGCTTTTTTGAAATCTTCCCCGAAAACAATTCCGCTTTTTGCTTTTTCAAGCAAGGCAGAAATCCTGTTCATTTCTACAGCCTTCCAAAAATCCTGTCCAAGAAATTCTTTGGAAAACTGAATCACCACTTCGTATTCATTTTTGGTGTTCTCATTGGTCATTCCACAATGTGGAAGATTACTTCCGATAAGAATCAGATCGCCATCTGTAAAATAAGAAATATTACTGCCAATTTGCCTCTTACCAGAGCCTTTGTAAACAAAAATAAGCTCAATTTCCGGATGATAATGCCAGAAATTGGTCTTTATATTTTCGTCACGAAAATATTTGAGACAAGTAAAACTGCTTCCCACATCAGGACTCACAGATTCTAAAACCGGATTATAATGTTTCATTACACAAAGTTAAGAAATTATAAATATATGTTTTAAATTATCTTAATTATTGAATTAATATTTAGTTAATGTTAAAATAG
>JAEXJU010000115.1 GCA_023448955.1 Bacteroidota bacterium | reverse complement strand
ATTCATACCAGGTGTAGATGGAATTAATTTGGCAATCATATTGGTTTCCGGAATAGAAACATCCAGAACTCTTCCTGCATCTTTGATGGCAGATTTGCCTCCCAAAACAGAATAAGTGATGATTTGCGCCACTTGATCCTGCCCATATTTGTCCACCACCCATTTGATGATTTTATCTCGGCCTTCATCATCAAAATCGATATCAATATCTGGCATCGAAACCCTTTCTGGATTCAGAAAACGCTCAAAAAGTAAATCGTATTTTATAGGATCTACATTGGTAATTCCAATGCAATAGGCAACTGCAGATCCAGCTGCAGATCCACGGCCAGGACCAACCCAAACGCCCATATTTCTGGCTTCATTACAGAAATCCTGAACAATCAAAAAATAGCCAGGATAACCTGTGTTGGCAATCACATCCAGCTCAAAATCTAGGCGCTCTTTTATTTCTGGCGTGATGCCTGTTTCTGCGTAGCGTTTTTTTGCACCTTCGTATGTGAGGAAAGTAAGATAAGCCATTTCGCCGCGTTTTCCGCCATCTAGATCATCTTCTGGATGGATGAATTCTTGAGGAATATCAAATTTTGGTAACAAAACATCACGCTTCAAAGTATAAGGTGTAAATTTTGCGAAAAACTCTTCATAAGCTTCGAATGCATCTGGATAAGCAAGGAAAGTTTCTTTTAACTCGTCTGCATTTTTGATATAATATTCATTGGTTGTGAGCCCTTTTCGTTTCCCGAATCCTTTTCCAACAGGTGTCGATAATTTTTCGCCATCTTTTATACAGCTCAAAATATCCTGAATATTAGCATCGCTTTTATTGGTGTAAAATGTTTCGTTTTGAGCAAGGATTTTCACATTATATTTATCTGCAAATTGCAGTAAAACTTCATTCAAATGTTCTTCTTCTGGTAATTTGTGATTCTGGATCTGAACATAAAAATCGTCCTGAAAGGTTTCTTTCCACCATTGGAATAATTCCTCGCCACGCTGCTCGCCAATATTCAGAATGGTGCTGGGAATATCGCCAAAAATCCCCGAAGTGAGAGCAATTATACCTTCTTTGTATTGTGCAATCAGTTCTCGGCTGATTCTGGGAACGCCAAAATAAAAACCTTTTTGGAAACCAATACTGGATAGTTTTACCAGATTTTTGTAACCATTAAAATCCTTTGCCAAAAGCACAACTTGAGTTCTTCTGTCCGGATCATCTTTGGTAAATTGTTTCTGTTCGTAGCGGTCAGAAATATAAAATTCGCAACCAATAATTGGAATCAGCGGATTGGCTTTGGGTTCTTCTTCATTGAAAAGTTCGCCTTTTTCTTCTGCTTCCTGTTTTTTGGCTAGATATTCCTTATGTTTTTTACTGATGTCAGAATTGGCGTTTTCAACAGCAGACACAAATTTAAAAGCGCCCATCATATTGCCCAGATCTACCATTCCAACAGCAGGAAAATTGTCTTGTTTGGCTTTGCTGATGAGATCATTGATGTTGGTAGTCGCAGTGAGAGTAGAAAAAACACTGTGATTGTCGAAATGGAAATATTTTCCCAGATCAATTTCATCCACACTTCCAAAGTCGGTTTGTTTTTTATTATTATTGAAGCTGGCAACCTGTCTTCGGATGACAATTCCGAACGGTTTTATAGGATCTGGATTGGCAGCCTGATATTCTTTTAATTTGTCATCATTGATCTTCAGGACATCTGCAGGAATCACACCGATTCTCATCATCTCGAAAAAAACTTGCGCAGTTGCATTCACATCGGCGGCGGCATTGTGCGCTTCGTCAAATTTGTGACCGTATAGTTTTTCGTAGAGTTCTTCCAGTTTTGGAGATTTATATTTTCCGCCACGCCCACCTTCCAGCTTACAATAATCTGTTCCCAGAATCATCGTGTCGGCTTTGGGTTTTTCCTGTAAGTTATCCGTGATGTTTTTCCGGAGAAATTCGGCACCAACAATATTATAATCAAATTCTACATTATGACCGGAAACGACTCTTACTTTTTCCAGAACCTGAGAAAACTCTTCCAGAACTTCTTGCAGATCCCGGCCTTCTTCTTGGGCAATTTTTGTCGTGATTCCGTGGATTCTGGCGGCGTTAAAAGGAATATCATAACCTTCGGGTTTTATAATATAATCCTGATTTTCGATTAAATTTCCTTCATCATCGTGTAACTGCCACGCAATCTGAACCATCCTGGGCCAGTTGTCGGAATCGGAAAGCGGTGCGTTGAAATTTTTGGGTAAACCTGTGGTTTCGGTATCGAAAACTAAATACATCTGCATTAGAAATTTGTGTAAAGTTACAGTTTTGACAGACAAAAAAAAAGTCTATAATTATTATTGATATTAATAGTGTTAAAAAGATAATAAGTTGCTGAATGATTGATTATCTTTGCACAAAACAGCTCCAATGAAAAAAATTTTATTCAGTGTAAGTTTTTTATTTTCATTATATTACATCAATGGTCAGGATCGCAAACTGAAAAATGAGTTTGCGTTGCAGCGTGTTGAAAATGAAAAAAAGTTAGATCAATTCCTTCAGAAGAATGCCAATCAGTATTCTGATAAATCAGCTGAAAATCTCAAGAAAAATCTGGCTGGATTTGCAGGTCAAATCCCGCTCTTTTATTCCATTGAAGAGACCAGTGCCAACGCTACCGCTAATGTAGATGAGCTACAGGCCGGGACAGTTTCAGGGGCGTCTGCTGTAACAGGAAACGGTATCAAAATCACAATTTTCGATGCTGGACGTATTCAAGATATTCACGAACAGTTTACAACTAACAGAGCTGTAAACAAAGAAGCTGCAACGGAAGCAAAACATTATCATGGAACTAATGTAAATAGTCTTTTGATCGGAAACGGACTGGCAACGGGTAATTTTACTCAAAGCAGCGTTTCCTATCCCAAAGCCAATGCAAAAGGAATACTTCCGCAGGCTACTACAGATAATTATATGTTTGGAGCAACTACCATCAACGGTACAGTTCAGAATAATTACGAAAAGCTGGCCAGTTTGCCTGATCTTAATATCTCGAACCACTCTTACGGAATCAATTCAGGATGGAATAAGCCGGGAACTGCTAATACTTATTATTGGTACGGGAATTATGATCTTAATCATCAGGACACTTATGCCGGAGCTTATGGTGTGCAGGATTACAATTTTGACAAAATTGTTTATTCTCAGCCTCAACAGATCATTGTAAAATCTACAGGTAATTACTATGGCGTAGGACCTGACGCAAACTCTGTAAAATACAGATATAATACAACTACAAATGCTTGGGTTCTCTTTGGCGCTAATGATGAAGTGCCGCCGGCGAACTGTAGCCAAGGTAATAATTGCATCTATTTCGGTTCTTTAGCAAAAAATATTATTACAGTGGGTGCGGTTAATCAACTGACTACTCCAAATCGAAAATATACTCAGGCTTCTGATGTTGTAAAAGGAAGCTTCAGCAGTGCCGGTCCGAGAAAAGACGGTGCCGTGAAACCGGATCTTTCAGCGGTTGGTGTAGATATGATCATGGCAAACTACATAACATCCAGCCCTAGTGCAACCAATCTTTACGTTGTAAATTTCGGGACGTCTTATGCAGCGCCAATCGTAACCGGAATTGCAGGTGCATTGACCCAAATTCAAAGAAATATATCAGGAAACAGTTCCTTTATTTTTAAGGCAGATGAGATGAAGGCTTTATTAACACATACTGCTAATGAAGCGGGGAGACCTGGTCCAGATGTATGGTATGGCTGGGGATTGGTAGACGCCAAAAAGGCAGCTCAGGTTTTAGTCAACAGGCTGAATGAAGATGCTTACCTGGAAAAAAATAATCTGCAGTCCGGTGTTAAATTTACAAAACAGATCAAAGCTACCGGAAGTGAACCTCTCAAAGTCAGTATTTCCTGGGTAGATCCTGCAATTGAGTATTTTACAAATGATACAGATCTTCAGCAGAATAATACTTCCAGATTGGTTAATGACTTGGATGTAAGAGTAATTGATGAATCTAATGGTACTATCTATTATCCTTGGAAACTTGACATTTCGAATCCCAATGCCAATGCGACAAAAGGCGATAACTCGGTGGATAATGTAGAACAGATTGTTATTGATAACCCAACTGCAAACGGATTGTACAGAATCGAGGTTACTAATAAGAATCCGCTTGTAAATCAGGACGGAAATGCTGCAACACAGGATTTTGCTTTGGTTGCCACCGGAACTAAGAAAATAACAATGGCTTCAGCTGACATCACAAAAGATGAAGTAAAAGTTTTCCCTACAAAAACGAAGGATATTGTAAACGTAAATCTTGAGGATAATCCGGAAAGAATTGCGGTGTTTGATATGAATGGTAAAATGATTTATGAGAGTGTCAATAATAATAGATCACAAACAGTTAGCTTAGCTCAATATCCGAAAGGGCTTTATATAGTGACAGTTAAAACAAAATCCGGAATTATAGCTAAGAAAGTTATCAAAGAATAATCCAGCTGTAATTTTATAGATAAAAGAGCCTCGAAATTATTTTTTGAGGCTCTTCATTTTTTATTGAATAATACGCTTACATTCTGTTTACAGTACCAATTCCAAGTAATGATAATCCTTTTTTAATGGTTTTTCCTGTTAGTTCAGATAACTGAAGACGGAATTGTTTAGCCGTTTCATCATCTTGATTCAGAATTGGATTATTTTGATAGAATGAATTATAACTTTTTACCAGTTCATAGACATAATTCGCAACCAAAGCCGGACTCAGTGATTCCGCAGCTTTGTTTACAACATCTTTGAATTCGGATAAAAGCATAATCAGATCCTTTTCACTGTCGTTTGGAAGATAAGAATCAGTTAATTTTTTTGTTTCAAAGCCGGCTTTATCCAATAGCGACTGGATTCTGGCATAAGTATATTGAATAAACGGACCAGTATTGCCGTTGAAATCAATACTCTCCGCAGGGTTGAAAAGCATCTTTTTCTTCGGATCCACTTTCAGGATAAAATACTTCAAAGCGCCAAGACCAACAGTCTCATAAGAACGCTCTTTTTCTTCATCGCTCAGATTTTCCAGTTTACCTAACTCCTGAGATTTTTCTTTCGCAGTTTTATACATCTCTTCCACCAAATCATCGGCATCAACCACGGTACCTTCACGCGATTTCATTTTGCCTTCCGGCAATTCTACCATTCCGTAAGACAAATGATAAAGCTGGTCTGCCCATTTATAACCTAATTTTTTCAGGATTTTGAAAAGAACCTGAAAGTGATAATCCTGCTCATTTCCAACAGTATAAATCAGTTTTTGGATGTCATTATCTTTGAAACGTTCTACAGCAGTTCCCAGATCCTGAGTCATATAAACCGAAGTTCCGTCCGAACGTAACAACAATTTTTGGTCAAGACCTTCATCTGTAAGATCACACCAAACCGAACCGTCATCTTTTCTGTAGAGAATTCCGTTTTCCAGACCTTTCTGAATCAGATCTTTCCCAAGAATATAAGTGTTGCTCTCATACTGAACCTGGTCAAAATTAACACCCAATCTGGAATAAGTCTGATTAAATCCTGCATAAACCCATTCGTTCATCATTTCCCAAAGTTGGCGAACTTCCGGGTCGTTTTGTTCCCATTTCAAAAGCATTTCCTGAGCTTCGATGATAGATGGCGCCTGCTTTTTCGCAGTTTCCTCATCTATTCCGTCAGCCATTTGTGCTTTAATTTCAGATTTATAAAGTTTATCGAATTCCACATAGTAGTTTCCAACCAACTTGTCGCCTTTTAAGCCAGTAGATTCCGGTGTTTCATCATTTCCGAATTTTTCCCAGGCCAGCATCGATTTGCAGATATGGATTCCTCGGTCATTAATAATTTGCGTTTTGATGACATTGTAACCGTCTGCTTTCAGGATTTCGGCAACAGAAAAACCGAGAAGATTATTTCTGATGTGTCCCAAATGGAGCGGTTTATTGGTGTTTGGCGAAGAATATTCCACCATTACCGTTTGATTTTTCGGCGTTATATTATCAAAATCATTGCTGATTTCGGATAATTGCTCAGCGAACAACTGGTCTTTGATTTTCAGATTAAGAAAACCTTTCACTACATTGAAGTTTTCAATAAAATCAATTTGATTTTTCACCTCTTCGCCCAACTCGTTTCCAATTACATCAGGACTTTTTTTCGCCTGTTTCACCAAAGGGAAAATGACGATAGTGAAATCACCTTCGAACTCAGTTTTATTTTTCTGAACTTCCAGCGTCACACCTTCGATTCCGTAGAGTTGAGAGATAATTTCGGTTATTTTTGACTGTATATATTGTTTAATATTCATTTCGAAATTTTGTGTTGCAAATTTAAAAATTTAAAATAGCTTTTTGCGCAATGTTACAAATTATAATAATTTGGGCAGCTTTTTCCGCCTTCCACTCCCAATCTTTTCACTCCGCTGTGCTGCGTAAAAAGGATTTCCGCTCAAGTCGGGCTGCGTGCAATTAGTATTAATCAAAGAAAACTTTACGTCTAGCAAATTTTGCAGATAACGCAGATATTAAAAAAATCTGCAAAATCAGTTCAATCTGCGAAAGATTAATCAAGAATTTAATTCACTATTAATTCTTCATTGTTGATTGATAAAGCTTTCCTTTTACTCAGTCTCAAAAATCTAATCACCAGTAAAACGGCTGAAATTGTAAGACCAACGCCCAGCGCAATCCACATTCCAAACGCGCCCATTTTCATTGTGACACATAAAAAATAACCCATCGGAATCGTGAAAATCCAGTAAGCAATGAATGTAATGATACTAGGAATTTTCACATCCTGAATCCCTCTGAGACAGCCTAAAGCAGTCACCTGAATTC
>JAEXJU010000069.1 GCA_023448955.1 Bacteroidota bacterium | reverse complement strand
GGCCAGTCACGGTGCTACAATTGCCTTGATTTTTACAACACTATATTACAGTTTTAAAATCATCAAGAAAAATCCGTTTTGGGTTTATGACAGAATCGGGATTGTAGTGGCTTTGGGCGGTGCATTTGTGAGAATGGGTAATTTTTTCAATTCGGAAATCATCGGAAAACCAGTAGACCCAAGTTCACCATTTGCGATTCTTTTCCCACAACAGAGTTCGGAGTATGGTGTTACCATTCCGCGTTACCCTAGCCAGCTATTCGAGGCGGTTGGTTACTTCTTCTTGTTCGTCCTTTTATGGTTTCTTTACAGAAAAACTGACAAAAAATATCAGCAGGGCTGGTTATTCGGATTGTTCTTTATCATTCTATGGGCGGTAAGATTCTTTGTAGAATTCCTGAAAGAGCCACAAGGCGATGAATTCATCCAATTTGCAGGGCTTAATACGGGTCAGGTTCTCAGCATTCCGTTTATGATCTCAGGTTTCCTCATTATGATTTATTCTAAGAAATTTAAACTTCCGAAAGAGGAAACAACTGCTTAAAATTAAACTCCCAGAATTTGGGAGTTTTTTTATTTTAGCAAAATGTAATGAATTTACTCATCCGATTGTTTTAATTAAAAAGCTTATGAAAAAAATATATTCTTTCCTTGTACTATCTCTTGCTCTGATGTCTTGTTCTGTTTCCACAGAAACTAAGAATAACCAATTGGCATTGACCAATGAAATCAATACTATTTATCAGCAGAAAAAATTCAATGGATTTGCGGTTTCAATTGTTGATGAGAATGGAACTTTATACAAACACGGATTTGGATTTTCCGATGTCGAAAACAATAAAAAATACACCACGGAAACCATTCAGAATATCGGTTCAGTTTCCAAGACATTTGTTGGTATCGCATTGCTGAAAGCTCAGGAATTAGGAAAACTAAATCTTGATGATTCTATTGATAAATATTTGCCATTCAAAGTCTGTAACCCTAATTTTCCAAAAGATAAAATCACGATTCGACATTTGGCGACCCATACTTCATCGATTACTGACAATGAATATTATTCCTCAAAAAACTACTATTTAAAACCGAATCAGAACCTTAATGGTCTTAAACTGACCTTTGAAGATGAGCAATCTTTTAATCCTGCTGATTCCATAATTTCTCTGCAATCTTATCTGGAAAATGTTCTTAGCGCAAAAGGAAAATGGAATAAAGACAGTTTTACATCTCACAAGCCCGGAACCATTTATGAATATTCCAATGTAGGAACTGCGCTTGCAGCTTTTATCGTGGAACAGGCGACAGGAGAATCCTTCAGTCAATTCACAGGAAAATACATTCTGGAACCATTAAAAATGAAAGATTCAGGCTGGAAAACAAAGGATGTTGATGTAAAGAAATATTCCAGGCTTTACGAAAATCCAACAACGCCACTTCCTTATTACGAACTGATTACATATCCGGACGGTGGTTTCATAACTAACGTTACAGATCTCAGCAAATATCTTTCAGAACTTATCAAAGGTTATAATGGCAAAGGGACGATTCTTTCAAAAGAAAGCTATAAGGAATATTTCAAACCGCAGCTTACCGAATCCAATTTCACGGAGAGAAATACCAAAAATCCTTACAACGAATCTTACAACGTAGGGATTTTTATGGGATTTGGTTATACAGGTTACATCGGACATACCGGCGGCGACCCGGGAATAATGTCGATAATGTTCTTTGACCCTAAAACCAGTTTGGGCAGAATTATGATCTTCAACACCAATTTTTCTGACAAGGAAGGAAACAAAGCTTTTTTTGGAATTTGGAATTCTCTGGAAAAACATCAGCACATTAAATAAAAAGATAAGCTCCTTTCGGAGCTTACCATATTTTAAAATCGTGTTGTATTATTTCTTCGCAATTGATCTTGAAATTACAATTTTCTGGATTTCTGAAGTCCCTTCGTAAATCTGTGTGATTTTAGCGTCACGCATCATTCTTTCGACGTGATACTCTTTCACATAGCCATATCCTCCGTGGATCTGAACCGCTTCAATAGTAGTGTCCATTGCGACCTGGGAAGCATACAATTTTGCCATTGCACCACTTTCTGAGATATCTTTTCCTTCGTCTTTTTCAGCAGCCGCTTTGTAAATCAGCATTCTTGCTGCCATAATACTGGTGTGCATATCTGCCAGTTTGAAAGCGATAGCCTGGTGGTTAATAATCTCTGTTTTAAAAGACTTTCTTTCTTTAGCATATTTCAAAGACAGTTCATAAGCACCGGAAGCAATTCCTAATGCTTGGGAAGCGATCCCGATTCTACCGCCATTGAGTACAGCCATTGCAAAATTAAATCCAAATCCGTCTTCTCCAATTCTGTTTTCCTTCGGCACTTTAACATCTGTAAACATCAATGAATGTGTATCACTTCCACGGATTCCCAATTTATCTTCTTTCTTACCAACTACGAAACCGTCCCAACCTTTCTCCACAATAAAAGCATTAATTACTTTGTGCTTTTTCTCCGGATTAGTTTGTGCAATAACTATATAATATGTAGCATTTCCACCATTAGTAATCCAGTTTTTAGTTCCGTTAAGAAGGTAATAATCACCTTTATCTTCGGCTGTTGTAGATTGGGAAGTAGCATCAGATCCGGCTTCTGGCTCAGACAATGCAAATGCACCGATTACCTCGCCACTAGCCAGAGGTTTCAGATATTTCATTTTTTGCTCTTCATTACAGAATTTTTCCAAACCTGCGCATACCAAAGAGTTATTTACTGACATTACAACCGCAGCAGAAGCATCAACTTTGGCAATCTCTTCCATCGCCAACACATAAGAAATACTATCTAATCCTGCACCACCGTATTTTGGGTCCACCATCATTCCTAAAAATCCCATTTCGCCCATCTTTTTGACAGCCTCGTAAGGAAATTTTTGCTCATTGTCTCGTTCTATGACACCTTCCAAAAGTTCTGCCTGTGCAAAATCTCTTGCGGCCTGCTGTATCATCAGTTGTTCTTCTGTTAAATTGAAATCCATAAAAATTTTTATTATATTTTTCGTCCGTAAAATTAAACTTTTTGCGAAAATTTCAAAGTAAAATTTAATATTTTGTAATCTTGGAAAAAAAAATTATATTTACGATAATGTAAACCGAATTTTAATAATATTTTAATAAGAATATTTTATGAACGTTAAAAGAATATTTGACTTTGCTGCTCTTGCGCTGGAAAAATTTCCGAAAGAAGACTGTCTTGTGACCAAAAAAAACGGAAACTGGATAAAAACTTCTACGCTCGAATTCATCAACCAGGGAAATAAGATCTCAAGAGGACTTTTGAAGCTTGGTATAAAACCTGGCGATAAAATAGGACTCATCACTTCCAATAACAGAACAGAATGGGCAGTAATGGATCTGGGAATTTCGCAAATTGGTGTAGTTACAGTTCCTGTCTATCCAACAATTTCTGCTGAAGATTATGTTTATATCTTCAACAATTCCGAAATCAAATATTGTTTTGTTTCCGACGCAGAGTTATATAAAAAAATAACTAAAGCCAAACCTCAGATTCCATCACTGGTAGGAGTTTTCACCTTTGATGAGATCGATGGAGCTCCAAACTGGAACGAAATTCTGGATCTTGGCGAAAATGACGCAACTCAGATTGAAGTTGATGATCTGGCCAATTCTATCAATTCTGAAGATCTTGCCACCATTATTTACACTTCCGGAACCACTGGAAAGCCAAAAGGCGTTCAGCTGACGCATAACAACCTGGTTTCCAATGTTACGGCAAGCACACCAAGAATTCCTAAAGATAAAAGCCTTGATTATAAAGAAGTAAAATCATTAAGCTTTCTACCGATCTGTCATGTTTTCGAACGGATGATTTTTTACCTGTATGTAAGCAACGGAATATCTATATATTTTGCAGAAAGCATCGAAAAAATTGGTGAAAATGTGAAAGAAGTGAAACCTCAGTATATGACGGTTGTTCCCAGACTTGTAGAAAAAGTTTACGACTCTATTTATAATAAAGGAACTTCGGCAGGCGGATTAAAATCCAAAATATTTCTCTGGTCATTAGGCATTGCCGAAAAATACGAGTTAGGAAAACCTAAATCCTTTATGCACAGCATTGCGGACAAACTTGTGTTTAAAAAATGGCGCGAAGGCCTTGGTGGCAATCTTATAACTTTAGTTTCCGGTTCAGCAGCTTTATCCAGAAGGCTCAATACAATGTTCCATGCTGCAGGAATCCCGATTTTAGAAGGCTACGGACTGACGGAAACGTCTCCGGTAATTTCTGTGAACAGCTTTGGAAAAGTTAAAGTTGGCTCAGTTGGCATTCCTCTGGAAAATGTAAAGGTCAGAATAGAATCTGATGGAGAAATTGTGGTAAAAGGACCTTCCGTTTTCGAAGGTTACTACAAAGATGAGGAAAAAACCAAGGAAGCCTTTACGGATGACGGCTATTTCAGAACCGGCGACATTGGTCATCTGGATGAGGATAATTTTCTTTTTATTACAGACAGAAAAAAAGAAATGTTCAAAACTTCCGGAGGTAAATTTGTTGCGCCCCAGGTCATTGAAAACCTGGCTAAAGCTTCCAAATTCATTGAACAGATTATGGTGGTTGGTGATGGCGAAAAAATGCCTTGTGCTTTAGTTCAGCCGGATTTTGCTTTTGCCAAAAACTGGGCAGAACTGCATCATGTAAAAGTAATTGATTCCCATAAAGAGATCGCGGCTAATCCTGCCATCAAATCAAGAATTGAAAAAGAAATTGAAAAGATCAATGAACATCTTGGCAAATGGGAACAGATCAAAAAAATTGAACTGACACCAAAAATCTGGACCATAGATGACGGACTGCTAACACCCACGCTCAAACTGAAAAGAAAAGCTATCAAGACAGAATTCCAGGATCTGTACGACAGAATGTATAAAAATTAATTATAAGCTATCCACAGGATAGCTTTTTTTATGTAAATATTAACGGCAGGAAACTTCTTATTTATTTATATTTGCGCTAAACGACAGTTTAAAAAAAATTTAACATTCAATGGAAGTAAAAAGGATTTTCGATATTCCGTATTATTCAAAAGGACATTTCGAAAAAGATGATTTCGTATGCGACAAAAGAAATGGAAAATGGGAAAAGATATCTACGGATGAATATATAAG
>JAEXJU010000355.1 GCA_023448955.1 Bacteroidota bacterium | reverse complement strand
GTATTTTGGGATTCCAGCAATTAGTCTAGTTTTCGGGTTGATATTTTATCAATTGGGGAGCTTAATGTTTTGGTCAGGTTTGGCTTTGGTTGCAGTGTTTCATTTTGTGCGCCAGCAATACGGATTTATGCGTTTGTATGCGAGATTTGAGAAGTCAGGATTTTCAAAATTCTGGGACGGAATTGCCATTTATTCGGCGACCATTTATCCGATGTTGTATTGGATCAAAACACCTCGGGCTTTCAATTGGTTTGTAGAAAATGAGTTTAACTGGTTGGATTCTCTTCCGAATTTTATTCCCGGAATCACTTTGATTTACTGGATTATTTTAGGGATTTGGCTGTTGAAAACGGTTTATTTTTTTGTTAAAAACCAATCATTCAATATTCCTAAAATCGCCATCATTATCGGGACGTATTTGTCCTGGTATTTTGGGATTATTTATTTTGATAATGATTTGATTTTCACTTTGCTTAATGTCATTTCGCACGGAATTCCTTATGTCGCTTTGGTTTACATCAGGGAAATTGAACAAAAAGATAAATCATCATTACAGAAGCTTTCCGTCTTCAAATCTGGATTTGGAATATTACTATTTGTACTGATTATTATTGGCTTTGCTTTTTTCGAGGAACTGATGTGGGAAGTGTTGGTTTGGCGAGAACATTTTTCAATTCAAAACCTCGAATTGTCCTTGACTTGGCAGCAGTTTCTGATTCCGCTTTTGGTAGTCCCACAACTTACACATTATCTGTTGGATGGATTTATATGGAAAAATCAGAAAAAATAAAAAATCCCGAATTTATGCTTCGGGATTTCTTTTGAAAATAATGATTTGATATGAAAATATAATTTAGTTATCTGGTGCGGTTTTTAATATCCTTGTCTGCGCTGCTAATATCTCTTATTTTTTGAACTTTTTTGTTCCCGAAGTTGTAAGTGATGCTGAAGTTAAAACCTTGGTTATATTGATTTTGATTGATATAGTTAAAGTTGCCGTTGTCCTGATAATCGGTAATCACGACTTTGTTAGTTTTCAGGATGTCATAAACTTCCAGGGCAAAAGTCCAGTCGTTCCAGACTTTTTTGATGTTGGCGTCCAAACTCATCAGCGATTTGAGTTGGCCCAGTTCGATTTGCTGTTTATCGACATACCAATAATTAACACCTAGAAACCAGGTTTTCTTTTTGTCCAGTCTTACAGTATTGTTGGTTTGGATTAGTAAACTGTTAGATTTTATGGTGTTCACATAGTCCGGGAAAACATCGCCTGTAATAGGATCTGTGTTTAGGAAACCATTGTTCACATTTCTTTGCATCCCGATATTGAAATTGGTGGTCAGGTATTGTTTGAAAAACGATTTTTGCATCCCAATCATAGCAGACATTTCCTGCTTGTCTCCGAAATTAGTGCGGATGTATCGCAATTGATTCACGCCATTTACCACACCTTGCAACGGAACTTGTGTAATCACATCCTTGGTGTATGAATGGTTGAAAATGAAGAAATAAGAATTTTTGAACATATAGGTAAACTCATTGGTGTAAACAGAAGATGCCTTCACGAAAGGGTTATTCTGAGTATAATTGACATCGGTCAATATATTTTTCACCGGATTAAGTTCCCAGAAACTTGGTCTTCTCATTCTGCTGGAAAATGCATAAGAGATATTATTATTATCATTAATAGCGTAATTGAGGCTCAGATATGGTAAAAAATTGTTAATTTCTTTCAATATTTCGGAGCAAAATATTTTGGGCATTGTCAGATTTTCCCACACTGTTTGTGATTTCATATCTGGCACCTATTTTTCCGGAAAATTTATCAGACATTTTCTTTTCCAACGTCAGGTATAATCCATAGATATTTTCATCATAAATAAAATGATTTGGACTTTCTTTCGGATTGTCAAGTTTTATTCCATCTACGATTAATTCTGCCGGATTTCCGTTTTTATCAAAAACAGTGGTTGTACTTTGGGTATCATTATCGGTTTTCGTTTTGTTAAAGTTTCCTCCTACGGATACTGTAAAATCATCTTTAAATTTCTTGATATAATCTCCCATAAAAGAAAAATTGTTGATGATCTGAGGTGTGCTTTGCTTGGTTTGTATCGTTGGGAACTGACTCAGCGTTTGCGATAAATCAGATCCGTAAGTTCTGTTATCGGCCACTTGGAAACGTCTGTAGTTCAGATATGCTGCATTCAGGTTTAATTTGCTTCCCAGTGTGTCGGTTTTCCATTCATAATTCAGGTTTAGAGAATTATTATAAGACCTTGCATTTTCCAGATTTTTGGTATAGGTATATTGGGTATTGGTAATAATTCCGTTATTTATCACATTCACAGTGTTGAACAGAAAAGATTTAGAATCATAACTTCTGTTGGCCCAGGAATTCCATGTGAGAGCAATATTACTGTTGTCATTCAGCTGGTAATCAATATTTAAATAGCCGCCAAGATTTTTGTTCGGATCTGTAACTCTGCCTTCGGATTGGTTGCTGGCTTTGTTGTTGCTGTTTTTCAGGATGTAATATTGCTCCTGGATGTTTTCGCTGGAGTTAATATTGGTGCTGATTCCCAGTTTATCTTTTCTGTAGTTCAATGAGACACTCGCATAGGTGGAGTTATAATAATTTTGTGAATTTCCCATTCTCATGTTCCCGTTCAGTCCGTCGGTCATTTTCTTTTTCAGAATGATATTGATGATGCCGTCCGAAGATTCCACCTGATACTCACTTCCGGGAAGCGTAATTACTTCGATTTTCTGAATATTTTCAGCCGGTGTATTTTTCAGGAATTGAGTCAGAGATTCGGCATCCATATTGGTTTTTCTCCCATTGATATAGACAATGGCGTTATTTTTCCCAATGATTTTTAAGGTTTTGTCATCTGTAGAAGAAACCAGTGGCGTTTGCTTCAGCAAACTGAATGCTGTATTGCCTTTGGCAACTGGTGAAGCAGCTACATCATAAACAAAACGGTCACTTTGTTTTTTGAAAACTTGTTTGGTCAGGGTTACTGCTTCAATGTTTTTTGTTTCAGCAGAATCCTTTTTAGGTGTTTCCTGAGCATAGATCAGTCCTGAAAAAAATATGGCGGCGATGAGAGTCTTGGTTTTCATTTTGAGAGTTTTTTTGGGTTTGAGAATTGTAGATTTTGAGAATTATAGTATTGATTTGGTGGTGTTTGAAATTTCTTTTTCATTAAGTTCTTGAGCGGATGGCATCGTTAGCAGATTTCACTTCTCTCGCTTTTTTAAGTTTTTGATTTCCGAAATTGTAGGTCACATTGATGTTCAGTTCTCTACCGTATTTGAAACTTCTCACCGTGTTGTAACTTCCTTTGGCCTGATTTGTTCTGATATCATCAATATTAGAGTTGAAAATATCATTGACTTCTACCAGAAATGTGAAATTCCCCATAATTTTTTTGATGTTCACATCAAAACTCTGTTGCGTGTAGAGTTTTCCCATTTCCACTTCTCTTGTCGGCATCAGCCAGTAATTAACGCCCAGATACCAATCTTTTTTAGGAGATAATCTTATCATATTGTTGGCCTGGAAGAAAGTGTTTAGTGTTTTTACATCAATAATAAACGGTTCCAATGTTTCTGTGTCTCCTGGAAGTAGTTGCGAAGTTGGGTCATTTGTTACACCACCTTTGAAAGTTGCATACTCGAAGTTGGCGGAATAGTTAGTTGTCCAGATATCGCCAAACCAGCCCTTGTTCATCCCTAGTGTCAATCCAATCTGCTTATTGTTGCCATAGTTGGTTCTGATGTATCTTAGGAATTCAGACGTAGTTTTTATTAGATTTCCGTTTGCATCATATGTAGGATTTCCATTTTCGTCTCTTACAAGTTTTGTTTCAATACCTTGCAAAGGCAATTGTCCATAAGCGTTTTCAGCATAATTGAAACTTACATTTGCATAAAAAGCATTTTTGTACATATAGTTGATTTCCTGATTATAATTCTTGGAAGCCTGCATAAAAGGATTGTTCTGGATATAATTAGTCGGTGTAAAGTATGTTCTGGAAGGATTCAGTTGCCCGAATCCAGGTCTTCTAACTCGGCTGGAAAAGCTATAAGTCAAATTATTGTTGTCATTGATGGCATAGTTCAATGTGGCGTAAGGCAAAAGATTGTTATAATTTCTTTCAAAACCGATGTCAGATTTGCCAACCACATCGCCAGTACTTAGCGTAGCCTCGAATCTGGTTCCGATTTTTCCTGAGAATTTGTCAGAGAATTTTTTCTCGAAAGTCGCATAAGCACCGATGATATTTTCCTTATAAATGAAATGATTGGAAAGTGTGTTATTGGTCACGAACCGCGTTCCGTCAAAATCATTTTGTCTTGTATCACTATCAGTGTTGGTGTAGTTATAGCTGCTACCGATAGCAAAAGTACTTTCATTTCTGAATTTTTTGATATAGTCGATGTTTGCAGCGTAATTGTTAATGATTTGAGGAACAGCTTGTTGGAATGCGCTGTATCTTCCATCAGCTTTTAGTGGAAAAGACTCACCCAAGCTCACTTTGTCCCTGTTGAACCATAGATAAGAAACGTTTGAACTTAGTTTGCTGCCCAAAGTATCGGTTTTGATTTCGTAATTCAGGTTGAAGTTATGATTTCTGGTCTGTGCATCTTCCTGATTAATCGTTCTGTTGGACAACACGCCATTTTCAAAATTCGTCATATCCAAAACAGACCCGAAGCTTTTGTTATATCGCATATTGTAGCTGAAACCGAGACTTTGTTTTTTGTTGATTTCATAATCGATGTTCATACTTCCTCCATAGTTTTTGTTCGGGTCATCCATTGTTCCGAAAGAATTATTCTGGAAGGTTCCATTCCCGTTGGTCAGCGTGTATTTTTCTCTTTCTCTCCAGCTTCCCATATTGAAGTTGGTGCTGAACGACCATTTATTTTGTCTTGCATTAAGCGCAATTCCGGACGAAGGATTGTTATAAAAAGTCTGGCTGTTATTCATTTTCAAAGTTCCGTTGTAGCCATTTGTTTTACTTTTTTTCATCACGATGTTGATGACGCCTTCATTCGCTTCCACCTGAAACTCACTTCCAGGAACAGTTACGACCTCGATTCTTTGGATGTTTTCGGACGGCGTATTTTTTAGCATTTCCGTAATGGCTTCTGCATCCATCAGTGTTCTTTTGCCATTGATATAAAAAACCACATTGGACTTTCCCATTATTTTGAAAGACTTTCCGTCTGTGCTGGAAACCATTGGCGTCTGCTGAAGAAGATTGAAAGAATTGGTTCCTTTTGCAATAGGAGAGGAAGCAACATCGTAAACAAATCTGTCCGATTTTTTCACGAAAACTTTTTTACTCAATTTCACTTCTTCTATCGTTTTTGTCTCTTCTGCTTTTTTTTGAGTTTGTTGCGCAGAAATCATTCCTGAGAAAAAAATTGCTGCCATTAGGATTTTAGCTTTCATAATACTTGGTTTTACTAAAGTAGTTTGTAGTTTCTAATAATTTACATTGCAAAGATATATATTAATTTAAGTATTATGCAATACAAAGTAGTAAATAAAATTATTTATATTTGTTAATCGATTGATTTTCAGCAATAAAAATTTTGGTTGATTTAATATAAAAACAATTGTGAGTAAATAATTATTACATCACGTGTCAGAAAAATATAAAAAAAACCTTTGCAAAATCTGCAAAGGCTTGATTGTTAAGCATTCAAAATCTGAATTTTGTCAGATGAGAACAGCATTTGGATTTTCAAATTCTTCATTCTTTTCAAAATGAGATAAACTTGACAGCGTAGAATTTGCAATCTGTTCAAGCGCTTCCTGCGTGAAAAAAGCCTGATGCGCCGTAACCAGAACATTCGGAAAACTCATCAAACGTTGAATCATATCATCTTCAATAATAGCGTGGGAGAGGTCTCGGAAAAATAATTTTTCTTCCTGCTCGTAAACATCAATCCCAAGATAGCCAATGTGTTTGGACTTTAGTCCGTCGATGACAGCTTTTGTGTCAATCAGTCCGCCACGGCTGGTATTAATAATCATTACATTGGGTTTCATTTTTTTGATGGAATCTTCATTGATCAAATGATGAGTAGATTCCATCAGCGGACAGTGTAGCGAAATAATATCAGATTCAGAAAGTAATTGTTCCTGAAATATATATTCGATTCCTAAATCTTTAAGTTCTTGATTTTCTGTAATATCATAAGCCAAAACTCTGGCTCCGAATCCTTTTGCAATTTTTGCAAAAGCAGCTCCGATGTTGCCGGTTCCAATTACACCGATGGTTTTCTGGTAAAGATTGAAACCCATCAATCCATTCAAAGCAAAATTTTGCTCACGAACTCTGTTATATGCTTTGTGCGTTTTCCTATTAAGAGTGAGAATCATTGCCATAGCGTGTTCTGCAACTGCTTCGGGAGAATAAGCCGGATCTCTGGAAACTCTTAATCCAAGGTGTTTTGCGGCTTCCAGATCAACGTTGTTGAAACCGGCACATCTTAAAGCGATATATTTAACACCTTTTTTTGCCAAAGATTCCAGGACTTCTGCATTCAGTTTGTCATTGACAAATGCACAGACAGCATCGGTGTTTTCTATGAGATTAAGAACGTGCGGACCAAGGTGGGTTTCGAAATAATCCAGCTCAAAATTAAATTGTTGATTCGCTTTGTCAAAAAATTCCTTATCGTAAGGTTTTGAGGAAAAGAATGTGATTTTCATACCTTAAAGTTATGAAATCCTTTTTGACATCAAGTTTGTATTCAGCTGAAATAAATCAATCTACACGATTTTTTTTGGCTAATTTTTTATCTACCCAAATTGTAGCAAAAGGAAAAAAAGCAGAGCATAATGCGAAAATAAAATCTTCATCGTCCCAATTAAAAATTTTCCTGCACGGTAAAAGCAATATCAGGTATAAGCTAAAAAAAAGACCGTGTATATTTCCGATTATGATGATGTAAATGGTAGGCAAAAGTCCGTCTTTATCTTCACGAATCCAGATCATTGCAGTAAAAAGAAGAAACCAGGAAACAGCTTCAGCCAGACAAACCTGCTTAAACCATTTTATGAGTTTTTCTTCGGGATATTTGGAGAAAAATTTTTCTATTAGATTCATTATTACAAAGATATAAGATAAAATAGAAAGCCGAATATTTCTATTTATAAAAAGACGAACCATCCAGATATTCAAAAACTTCCGGCGGCAGCATTGGTCTCACGTTTCTACCAGCTTTTATCATATTCCGGATTTCTGTAGCAGACAATTCTATGATAGGTGCATCAATCTTATGAATATTTTGGTGATTTTTCAATTCTGGAACATTGAGCGAAGTCGAAGTGTCTTCAACGAAAATTCTAGGATAAACTATGATTTGATAATTCTGGAGTAATAATTCATAATTTTTCCATTTGTGAAGGCTTCCAATATTATCTTCACCCATAATCAGAGAAAACGAATAATCCGGATATTTTTCCTGAAGATAGGTGAGTGTATCGATCGTATAACTAGGTGTAGGCAGAGAAAACTCAACATTGGAAGCACGCATCTTAGGATAATTTTTTATCGCCAGCTGAACCATATCGAGACGGTTATGATCTTTCAGTAATGATTTTTTTTCCTTGAACGGATTTTGTGGACTGACTACAAACCAAAGTTCCTGCATATCAGAATGTTCCAGGATATAATTAGCCAAGATCAGGTGTCCGATATGAATGGGATTGAATGATCCGAAAAAAAGTCCGATTTTTTTACGTTGTTCCAAAATGAAAATAGTCGTTTAGCTGTCAAATTTAGAAAATTTAAAATTTACTTCGAATTCTAACTCATATCATAAGTTTTCTCATTCCTGTTTTAGGAATCAATAACTTATAAGTAATTTTGCAGAAACACAAAGTGATGAGAAGAATCCTGATTTTTCTGCATGTTTTTTTCGTATACCTGATATCTGCTCAATCCGATGTGGATTCTTTGCTCATTGTTCTGCAGAAAGAGAAAGATCCACAGAAAATACTGACATTGCAAAATCAGATTTCCGATGCTTATAAATTTTCCGATCCGGAAAAAATGCAGAAGTATGGAATGTTAGCATTAAAAAATGCCACCAGACAGAATAATGCTTATGAACAAAGTCTGGCGCATCAAAACATCGGCGTTTCTTTCCAGCTCAATGGTGATTTTGACAAGGCAATAAAGCATTTTGACATTGCTGAAAAAACAAGTGACAATCTAACTCCGGATTTAAAAAACAAAGATTTGCAGGCAAAAATATTTGGAAGCAAAGGCTTTGTTTACATGCAACAAAATGACTATGCAAAAGCATTAGAAAATGATTTTCTGGCACTGAAACTCTACGAGGCCACAAAAAATGAGGTTCAGCTAGCCAAGATTCATAATAATATTGGCGTGATTTATAAATCAATTGATGATAAAGAAAATGCACTGAAATATCTATTGAAAGCCAATATTTTGTCAAAAAACAAAGAACCTTTTACCTTTGCGAATTGCGCTTCCAATATTGGGATTATCTATCTTTTTCAGAATAAGCCAGCATTGGCGAAACGTTATTTTGATGATGCATTGTCATCTTATAAATCTAATCCAAACCCAACAGGACTTGGTGAGCTTTATAATAATTATTCACATTATTATATTGCTGTAAATCAAAGAGATAATGCCAAGAAAAGCCTTCTGAAAGCTGAAGAAAATTTCAACGCTGTTCAGGATCAATTTGGCTTGTCAGACACGTATTTATTTCTGGCTCAGATTTATTATGATGATAATAATCTGAATGCTGCAAAAGAATTGGCACAAAAAAGTTTAGACATTGCAAAGGAACTGGATCTTACCGAAGCTAAAATGGCCAATGAAAAACTTCTTTCTCAGATCTATGACAAACAAGGCGATAAAAATCTGGCATTGGAACATCTCAAGATTTATGACGCCGAAAAAGAAAAGCTAGATGTTATAAAAAACGAGCAACAACGTCTGAAAACAGAGCTTAATTTCCAGTACGAAAAAGAACAGCTGGAGAAAAAAGAAAATGCAAGCCGAGATCGTTTGAAATGGATTTTTGGACTTTCTTTTCTTGCAGTTGCATTGCTAGGCTTGTTTTTCTATTATAAAAACAAAGAGAAACAAAAAACCATCTTGCTCCAGAAACAGCTTGCTGAGTTTGAGCATAAAGCTTTGCATCTTCAGATGAATCCCCATTTTGTTTTCAACTGTCTTGCGGCCATTTCCGCTTTTGTGGTGCAAAACGGAAAGGATGAAGCTATCCGTTATCTGGCAAAATTTTCTAAACTTATGCGTCTCACCTTAGAATTTTCCAAAGAATCTGTAATTACCATAGATAAAGAAATAGAAGCATTGCAAAATTATCTGGAACTGGAACAGCTAAGATTCAATCATAAATTTGATTTCAATATTTCCAAAGAACAAAATATAGAAGATGATACAGCGATTCCTTCTTTGCTTTTGCAGCCTTATGTAGAAAATGCGATCATCCACGGTGTGGTGCCAAAAGACGGAAAAGGATTTATCAACATCACGTTTAAACAGTCGCAAGATCAGCTTTTTTGCATTATTACGGATAACGGAATCGGGATCCATCAGTCCAAAATAAATAAGCAAAACTCTGTGAGTGCACACCAGTCTATGGCTATGGAAATTTCTAAAAAAAGGCTAGAAACACTGGAACTGCTGGAGAATAAAAAAATTGAACTCAGCATAACGGAGCTTAAAAGCGATAATAGAATATTGGGAACCGAGGTTCGTATAAAATTACCTTTAGAATACATAAAGCAATAGAATGATAACAGCCGTTTTGATAGACGATGATGATAATCTTCGCAATGGAATGAAAGCATTGCTTTCCCTTTATGCACCGGAAATCAAGATACTAGGAGAAGCCAGCAGTGTGAGCGCAGGTATTTCTTTGATGGAAAAAATGCAGCCGGACATTGCATTTCTGGATATTATGATGAATGACGGAACAGGATTCGACATTCTGGAAAATCTGAATGATAAATATGGGAAGATCTGCTCACGCATTGTTTTTGTAACAGCACACGAAAAATTTGCAATTAAAGCGTTTCGTTTCAGTGCTCTGGATTTTCTTCTGAAACCTGTGGATCCCGAAGAATTGCAAAGCGTCATCGGGAAAATAAAAAGCATTTCTCATAAAAATGACGAAAGCAAAACCATTGAGCTTCTGCTGGAAAATATAACCCGAAAGACGGAAAATTTTAAGAAAATAGCATTATCTACCTCAGAGGGAATCCATCTCTTCGAGATCAAAGATATTATCCGATGCGAATCTGTGGATAATTACACCACTTTCCATTTCAAAAATCACAAATCGGTGCTTATTTCCAAAACGCTGAAAGAATATGAAGAGTTGCTTTCTGACCAGGGATTTGAGCGTATCCATCAGTCACATCTCATTAATCTGAATGAGCTGAAATCTTACATCAGAAAAGATGGCGGCTTTGTGATTATGTCAGATGATTCCCAGCTTCCTGTCTCGCAAAGAAAAAAACGGTTGCAAGAATTCATCAGCAGGTTGTAAATTCTAAACGAAACACCACAAATTCTAATTGTCTTTGTCTAATAACCGATTCTATGCATAATTTTACAATACAAACACAAACAATGAGAAATAAATTATTTCTTCTGGCGCTGACTCTTTTTTCTTTAGGAGTCAGCTGTCAGATTATTAACTTTCCGGATGCTGGTTTTAAAGAAGCATTACTCGGAACCAATCCTTCTAATTTCGTTCTTTGCTATGACAGCAGTGGGAATAATATTGTAGCCGACCAAAATAATGATGGCGAAATACAGCTATCCGAAGCTGCACAGATTTACAGAATAGATTTCAGACAAATTTCTAATTATAGCTCTCTTGAAGGGATCAATTCATTTGTTAATCTGGAGTCTATTTATTACATTAATGATTCTAATAATTCGCACATTCACGGTAAAATTGGCAACATTAGTATTGATGGGCTTAGCCATTTAAGGACTGTTAATTTGTCTGATTGTGATGTTTCCAAAGCGAGTTTTAAAAACTGTGCTGTTTTATCCGAGGTTAAATCCGATTTTCGGGATAGCTATAATACCTATCCTGATCCTAATATTCACGGAAATACTACAGAATTAACAATAAATAACTGCCCGAAACTCAATTTTGTCAGCTGGACCAATAACAATGTGGCTTCCGCCAATATTGCAGATGCACCGGAATTGAAGCATTTGGAACTGCGTGGAAATTCTTTAACAAGCTTTGATGCCTCACAGTTGACGAATCTGGAATATCTGGATTTGTCCAACAATCAGGCAACTTGGGGACCGCTTACCGGCGAAGCTAATTTTGATCCTTCGCTAACAAGTGTAAATATTAATGGGCTTACAAAATTAAATCATTTAAATGCAAGTCATCAATTGCTTAACAATCAAGGAATTGATTTGTCACAATTAAAATCTGTAAACTTAAATTTAGATTTATCTTACAATGATTTTAATTCTGAAATAGTTATTAATACATCAATTCTAGACTATCAAGGTATCAATTTTAGTAATAATAAAATAACGGGATTTACAGTCAATGCTGATTTTTCGACACAATATTATTCCGGGGCAATATTGGATCTGAGTAATAATTTAATAAAAAATGTGAAATTTGATACAGGAGGTCAGCATTCTAATATCAACATAAGTAATAATCCATTGACACAATTCGATTGTCCGTCACTAAAAGTTTTTTATTTAAATTTTGATAAGACAAATGTAAATTATATTAGTTTGTTAGAATTTGAAGGATTTTCCTATAAAAATTGTACCGCTGAAATTCTGAAAATAAGAGGAATTCGTAAGTCTTATGATGCGCCAACTTACATTTCTGAAAATCAATATTTAGGAGAGATAGATTTTTCTAACATAGAAGATGCATCAAACACAACTTCAAAATATATTAATGATAATCCAATTCTTTATTATGTCAATTTCAAGAATGGAACTAATAATGTGGCGAAAGTTAATTTCACGGGTAATCCCAATCTAAAATATATCTGTGCAGATGATGAAGAGATTCCATATTTAATATCTAATGTTGCTGCGATGGGACTTACAGGCATCAATATCAATTCCTACTGCTCCTTCACACCAGGCGGAAATTACAATACCATTACAGGAACAGTAAAAATAGATGCTGATAATAATGGTTGTGATGCCAATGATAATCCTTTCGAATATCTGAAACTTAAAATCTCTGACGGAACTAATGCCAATTCAGGAGAAACTTTCGTCCAAAAAAATGGGAAATATGAATTCTATACCCAGACAGGTAATTTCACTATAACAGCCCAGACAGAAAATCCGGCTTTATTTACCGTTTCGCCAGCTAGTTTTTCTACTAATTTTGCAGATAACAATAATAATGTTTTCAATCAGGATATCTGTGTAACCGCCAATGGAAGCCAAAGTGATGCAGAAGTAATCATCGCACCGCTTACCAGCGCAAGACCTGGTTTCGACGCCAGCTATAATCTTGTGTGGAGAAACAAAGGAAACACAATTTTATCCGGCAAAGTGGTACTGAATTACGACTCCAATAAAATGGTTTTTAAAAGCAGTGTTTTGCCTTATTCAGTTATCAGCAGCGGATCGATAGAGTTTGATTATGCTAATCTTAAACCTTATGAAAGCAGAGCAGCAGAAATTACATTTACGGTTAATACACCTACAAATGCTGGCAATCCTGTAAATGCTGGTGATGTTTTAGAATTTAATTCACATATAACGCCTTCCAATCCGGATCTTACACCAAATGATAACTTTTTCAGTTTCAAGCATAACGTGGTAAATTCTATGGATCCGAATGATATTGTCTGTCTTCAGGGCGAAACCATAACTTCCGCAGAAGTCGGGAAGTATTTGCATTATGTGGTGAATTTTGAGAATACAGGAAGTGCGGAAGCAGAAAATGTGATTGTCAAAATGGAAATTGATCCCAATGAATTTGATGTTAATACTTTGCAACTGATGAATTCTTCTGCGCCGGTAGATGCTGTTGTAACAGGAAACCAATTAGAGCTCAGATTCAAAAAGATAAAGTTACCGACTGGTGGTCACGGTGGAATTCTTATGAAGATAAAATCCAAAACCAGCCTGGTGGAAGGAGACAAGGTCAATAATCAAGCAGATATTTATTTTGATTATAATTTCCCGGTAAAGACTAATGATTATGTAACCACCATAAAAGATGCAAGTAATATTTTAGCGGCCAAAATCAGTTATAATGCATCAGTTTTCAGCCAAAATAATTATCCTGTTAATTTTGATGCAAGTGCAAGCACTGGTAATATTACTAATTATCAATGGGAGTTTTCCGGTAATCCGTCAATCAGCACAAGTACAGCTGTAAATCCGGATGTAACTTATTCTGTTCCTGGAAATTACTCTGCAAAGCTTACTGTTTTTGACGCTTCCAATGCATCATCTTCCCAAACGATCAACTTTACCGTAGGAAATAGTATTGCCAATCTTTCCACAGGAAAAGATTCTGATAATAATACGATCGCAATAGATTCTGATGAAGATGACTGGAAAGGCTTTGACATCAATGGTGCGCAGATCACACCGAAAGTAAGACATACTTACACAGGCTGGAGTTTCGCAGATTTAGGAACCGGTGCAGGAAGCCAGTGGATTACACTAAATAACTTTGACGGTTATTTCACCTATAAAAGTAAAGAATTCGCAATACCGGAAAATGCGACAGATGCCAAACTGAACCTAAGATCTTTATCTTTTGTGAGAAACTGGACTTATCTCGTAAAAGTGAATCCGGATGGCAGCGAAACCGAAACGGAAATTACAAAAACAGCCTGGATGAGTGACGGCTTCAAAGGATGGCTAAACAGCAGAAGTCCAAAAGTGGACAATTACAATCTGTCTCCGGGAACATATTATATCAAGGTATTATTATATTCCAATAATTTGAACGTGAGAGAATCATTAGATGTTAATGCCTTTGTCACTTGTTCCACAGGATTGATATATTCTAATAAACTGGCGAAAAAACAGCCGAGTTTAGAAGTTCAGGAAACGCTTGGTTCTAAAATCAAGATCTTTCCGGTTCCGGTAAAAGAATCAGTCAATATTATTTCAAAAGACGAAATACATTTGGTTGAGATTTATGATTCTTCGGGAAGAATTATTTATAAGAAAATCCTGAACGCTGCAAAAGAAGCTCATGTTGATTTTAAAGCAACTGAAGGTATTTACTATTTGAAAATTAAAACTAATAAAGAAACAATAACCAGGAAAATTATTAAAGAATAGGATGACAAAAAAACGATTCAGATTTTGAATCGTTTTTTTATTTTATTGATGAAAATTTACATCTCTGATATTGAGAAAATGTGAGACATTGCCTTTCCAATGATTTTCTTCTATGGTAAACGCCAGGTCAAATGTTTTTGTTTTGAAATCTTCCGCAAACTGACCAAAACGGAAACCGACACATTCTATATTCCTTCCTGTCGTAGGTTGCAGAATGTTGAATTTGAGATGCGTGTTCTCTTTCCCCATTAGCCTGACATAGCCATTCACCTTCATATTTTTCAAAACCAAAACAGGCTTCATATTCTGAGGTCCGAAAGGTGCCAGTTTCCTGTGAAAATTGAAAAACTCGCGGTTCAGATCTTCCGGTTTCACCACGCTGTCTACGTAGATTGAAGGTTCTTTCTGATGCTCCTGAATGTTATCTTTTACATATTCTTCAAAACGGACTTTAAATTCTTCAAACTTTTCTTTTTCCATAGAAAGTCCTGCTGCAGCCTGATGTCCGCCGAATTTCATAAACAGGTCGGAACAGAATTCCAGTGCCTGATGAATATCAAAATCTGCAACTGATCTTGCAGAAGCCACCATTTCTCCATTATTTCCTTCGGTAAAAACCAGTGTCGGCTTGTAATACGTTTCAATTAATCTAGAAGCAACGATGCCAATTACACCTTTATTCCAGCTCGGATCATAAACGATGGTTGAGTAGCGTTCTACTTTTTCCAGCTCCAGAACCTGGCTGAGTGCAGACTGAGTGATGTTGATATCCATCTCGCGGCGTTCATCATTCAGGTTCACAATTTCATCTACAATTTGGTAAGCCTGTTTCAGATTGTCGGAAATCATCAGCTCCACAGAAGCTTTGGCGTGAGAAATTCTTCCTGCTGCATTGATTTTCGGGGCAATGTCAAAAACAATATTTGAGATTTCGAAATGGGCTAATTTTTCTTCCGGAATCAGCAGTCGTAAACCAAATTTTCTGGTTTTTCTCAGGAATTTCAGCCCTTGCTTTGCCAGCACGCGGTTTTCACCGGTCATTGCTACAATATCAGACGCAATACTGATGGCAAGCAGATCCGTCAATTCAAATAATTCGTTTTCCGGGATTTTATAAATTGTATTAAGACCTTGGCATAATTTGAAGCCAACGCCACAGCCACTTAATTCTTTGTAAGGATATCGGCAGTCTTTCCGTTTCGGATCCAGAACGGCAACAGCGTTCGGCAATTTTTCTCCGGGCAAATGGTGATCGCAGATGATAAAATCTACACCCACAGAATTGGCAAGGTCTATTTTATCAATCGATTTGATGCCACAGTCTAAGGCAATAATCAAAGAAAATCCGTTGTCTTTTGCAAAATGAATGCCTTCATCTGAGATGCCATAACCTTCCACATTCCTGTCCGGGATGTAAAAATCAAGATATTTTTTATCAACGATTTTGCTCAGGTAAAGATACATCAAAGCAACGGCTGTGGTTCCATCCACATCATAATCGCCATAGACCAGTATTTTTTCTCCATTTTCTATGGCTGTAGCAATGCGTTCCACCGCTTTTTGCATATCGGCCATCAGAAAAGGATTATGGATGTCGGTTCCGTTTGGTTTGAAGAATTCGCGGGCTTTCTGATAATTGTCGATCTCGCGCAGCACCAGGATTTTGGATTCTAAAGTTCCAAATCCAATCGAAGAAATCAGTCCGTCAACAATTTCTTCATCAGGCTCGGGTTTATAAATCCATTTTTGACTCATAGCCACAAAAGTAAAGAAAAAAAACGGCTTTCGGAAATTAAAAACGGCAGTTATAAAATTGACTGCCGCTGGATTTATAAGTGAATATTAATCTATTTTTTGATGATTTTTTTTGTCTCACTTCCTTTGTCGGTTTCGATAGTTACCATATAATTTCCTTTTGGTAAAGAAGCAATGCTGATTATTGACAAATGATCATTTTCTGTTTTTACCAGATTACCTATTGCATCATAAATTCTAACCGATTTGATCTTATCATCAGTTCTGATATTGAGGAATTCAGAGGCTGGATTAGGATAAACACTTATCTGTGATCTGGAAACATCGGAAACGGCCATCTGATCCATATCTTTTATGATGATATTATCTACAATGAAACCACTTCCGTCATTATCAAATTCAAAATTAAGATCATTGGCTCTCACAACTTTAGATCCGAGAGGTGAGGTGTGAACCAATTGATTGTTGAGGTAATATTTAACATTTTTTTCGGTAACGTGATCGATCTCGATTCTCAGGTTATACCATTGTCCGGGAATCCAGCTTCCCAGATCTTTGAAATTGACATCACTATCTGCGTATAATTTACCGCTGAACATAAATTTAAATCCGCCGGCCCAGGAATAATTACCATTGTTATTATAATATAGCGAAAGCAGGTAATAATCCGAGCTGTCCAATTTTTCCAGTTTTACATCTGCTGAAACGGAAAGCCGGTTATATTCCGGGATTTTTTTGAAAAGAAATGTGAAGTTTTCTGTGTATTGGCTGGTGCTGGTTACTTCTACAGAATTGTTCCCATCACTAGCTTTGCCGGTAACTACTTTAAAATTGCTGTTTGGGACATTGTCCGTTTTCACTGTCCATTCTTTTTGCCCAACTACCGTTCCGAGATTATAACCTTCCGAACTTTCAAAAGATATTTTTTGCTGCCCGAATATCAGAGAGGATAATACCGCCGATATAGAAAATAAAATTTTCGTCATAAAATAAATTAAAGGGAAGCGAATTTAAATAATTTTAAATAAAAAAAGGCAAATCTTATGATTTGCCTAAATAATAACTATAAAAATATATTATGATTGGATAAACTCCAAAATATCTTTGTTGATGATTTCGTGCTCGGTTGTCGGCATTCCGTGTGGGAAACCGGGATAAGTAATCAGCTTGCCGTTTTTCAGAAGTTTAGCAGATTTTATGGCAGAATTCTCTATCGGTACAATCTGGTCATCCTCACCGTGAAGTACTAAAACCGGGATGTCCACAGCTTTCAGATCTTCAGAAAGATCTGTCTCCGAAAATGCTTTGATGCCGTCATAATGAGCAACAATGCCACCCATCATTCCCTGTCTC